>JALQTV010000502.1 GCA_023268675.1 Saprospiraceae bacterium
GGTAATGGAGGTTATTCACTGGCAAACTCGTCATATTCTAGTGGTGGTGGTGGCGCCGGTGGCTATTATGGTGATGGTGGTAGTTCCTATAGTACTACTTCCGGTACAACAAATCCTGCTGTGGGTTCTGGCGGTGGCGGTGCTGGTGCAAAAAGTGGTAGCAGTGATACTGCTGGTTCAGGGGGCGGTGTAGGAATCTATGGCCCAGGCGCAGATGGTGTTGGTGGAAATTATAGTGGATATGATGGTAATGGCGGTACTGGCGGTTCTGGCGGTGGCGATGCCACACAAGGTTCTGGTAACTTTTATAGCACAACGAATCTATCAACACCGGGCGAGTTTGGGGGCGGCGCTGGTGGTACTGACATAACATATGATGAACAATCTGATGGTGCTAATGGGGCAATGCTTATTGGTTATGTTAGATATTCGGGCCCACCAACAAATCCTGATGATCCAATTGTAAGTTTAAATTGGCAAGATGGCGGAACTGGTCTTAGTAGTAGTAAACTTAATATTATAACCGATAAATTTAAAGGCGTATCTAGAGGAAACGGTAAAACTGTTTTTGGTAAAAATACATCATCATATATGACTTTCCAAGTATTAGATGATGCTACTGGTGAGATCTATGATGTCAAAGCTAGTGATATTGATACACCAGTATATTCTAATGATTCATATACAGCATATCATGAAGGTTCGTATGGTAATGGCTATTACTGTATGCCGTGGGTTCTTAACAATGTATATTATTCAACAGATACTATAACATGGAGTAGAGCAACATCTGTGCCATATTCTATACACGGTATAACATCAATTTATGATTCATATTATCAAAGATTTTATGTTGCTGGTGCTGGTGGCAGAATTTATCATACAACAGATTTTATAACATGGACTCAAGCTACTAATGCGTATACCGGCACGGTTCTTCAATTGAAGTCTAATGGTCTTGGTAATATTATGGCTATTCATTTAAATGGGTATGTCACTTATTCCGCAAATGGTACATCATTTGTGTATTCATCTCC
>JALQTV010000503.1 GCA_023268675.1 Saprospiraceae bacterium
GTCAGGTGTTCCGCTAAAAGTAGTTATTTCTCCTGCAACAATAGTAGCATCTCCCAATGTACCATAATCTGCAAAATAAACCGCTTTTAAACCACCAACAGAACTCTTACAAGGTAATGCTCTTCCAGATGTTAGTAAACAAGCCATATTATTATATATTTTTTTTAGTGTTAATTAAAAAAGGGCAAGTAGATATTCTCTACCTACCCTTTGTATTTATTTAAAAGCTAATTTTTAGTTAGCTCCGTTTGTGATTCCGTAAGTTACGATATCTTCAACAACTGCATATTGTACTGCTGCTGAATATCTCATAATAAATCTTACATTTTTTGAACCATCAAGGTCAGCCATATCTAAAACCTTAACTTCGTTGTGGTCTGCTAATAAACCTGTTCCAAAATATAAGTTAGATTTTAAAGTAGCAATCATAGTGTTGTTAGACATACCATTAACCATAGCGACTTTAATTCCATCGAAATATTCGATGTTGATATCTTGGTTATTTCCTTGGATGCTTCCGTTTGTAGCAGCTAATGCTCTTTTGTAAGCTCTAAATACGTTTTGAGAAACATAGATGTATAATTCTTCGCTACCATATAAAGCAGAAGGAATTGCATCAGCAACTTTTCCTAATTCAGCTACTACGTTAGCAGCAGTTACAGTAGCTCCTGCAACTTCTTGTGCAGCTGGCAAGTTAGCGTCAGCAGCTAATAAAGTTTCAAAACCATCAAATGCACCGGCAGCAGCAGTTCCACTCCAGATATCTTGTTCAGTTTTTTCTGCAACTTTAGCAGCAATGTGTCCAATAAAATAATCAGAAAAAGTTTTAGGTAAGTTATCGTGAGATGAATATCCCATAGATACTGCTTCCCAATCTGATTCAAATGGAGTTTTACACAATTCAAGGTTTACTTGTAATTGTTTAGGCTCAATGATTCTTTCTGTTAAATTAACAGTTGATGTGTCAGAGAAATCACAAGATGCGTTTGCAGTGATTCCGTCTAAAGCCAATCTTTTTAATACTTCTTTGA
>JALQTV010000504.1 GCA_023268675.1 Saprospiraceae bacterium
TAATTTCTTGAACTTTTTCTAATTCATCTTCATCTACCGCAGTAAATCCAAAGTCAAAAATGTCATCTGCCATAGTTTCTCCTTAATATGTTGTTATGATTTGATCAATTATACCATACTTTACAGCATCTTCACTTGAGAACCAAATATCGGTTTCTGGTAACAGCTCTTTACGAATAAACTTCTCATTCTTACCAGTACATTTTTTGTAATGTTCTAATATCTTTAATGAATATAGTTCATAAGATTTAACCATTGAAAAAAGTTCATGTTCTTTACCATAATAACCAGAAGAAAATTGGTGTGACATAAAAATGGTATTCTGCGTAGCATATCTAGCGCCTTTATGACCAGCCATCACAATCATTAATGCTGCCGAGCAAACCAAACCCATTGATGAGGTTAGGATTGGAATCCTAGATTGCTTCATAATATCAATTAAATGAAATGCTACATTTACATCACCACCTTCAGAATTTACATACATGTAAATAGTTTCTGGAGCTCTATCAGGCGGCAACAAATTAAATTCAATAATTTGTTTTATAATCGGTGTACAAGTTTCGTGAGAGATTTCACCAATTAGATGCAAAATGCCATGCTCTCTTAAAGCTGCTCCGGGTTCTTTGTTATTTGTCAAATCCTTATAGAGTACTGGAAGTTCGCTCATATCAATTTTCGGTGGCATTGGAATCATATTCTACTCCTATTAACCAAGATCAATATCACCTAAATCAAATAAACTAATTAGTTTAAATTTTGATCCAAGATACTGGTCTCTATCAAGTTTATTTTTTTCGTATTTTGCAGCCTCATTCACAATACTAAAAGCATATGGTAATACTTCAACGTTGTTTTTATCTAAAAAGTTTTTACATAAAGCTAATGTATTACTACCATTTGCAATATCATTTATCATCAAAATCTTTTGATTAGTTGGGCGCCCTTCAATGATATTATCAATTCCATAACCTTGCTTTTGATCTCGAATTGAGAAAGCATTTATAT
>JALQTV010000505.1 GCA_023268675.1 Saprospiraceae bacterium
GTTATGAAAGCCGGCTGCTTTTCGCAACAAATGGAGGCATGTACCTCGCCAACCAGCACCCACAGGGTTTGTACATCGAAAACGGGCAATGCCTGCAGGCCGCCGATACTCTCAAAGGAGGCTATGGCAATTTTTACCTGCAGCCCAACGGGGTATTTATGATTACCTATGACAAGGAGGCTGCACTCATCACCACCGACAGTTTTATGAATCTAAGCGAAGTTGAACGCGAGAAAATCAGGTATGCTACTCAATCCGGGCCGCTGGTAGTTGCCAACGGAGTAGTGAATCCGCTTTTCACCAAAGGATCACACAATCTGAATATCAGGAGTGGGGTAGGTCTCATGGCGCCGGATCAGATCGTATTTCTCATCTCCGACGAGCGGGTCAATTTTTATGACTTTGCCTCCGTGTTTCGGGATCGTCTGGAATGCAGGCAGGCGCTGTACCTGGATGGAGCGATTTCGAGGGTCTTTTTCCCAAAATTAAACAAGTATGATACCGGGGGGCATTTCGGTGTGATGATAGGAGTCTTTAAATAAATGAATATGTTGACTTTGTATGTAATGATTGCTTGGCTGCACTTGCAATCCGGGCTGTTTGCAGATATTTCTCAAACAGACCGGGGCCTGTTGGCACATTATACCTTCAACCGCGATCCTTTAGCCAATCCAGCTATCATCTGGGATGTAAGTGGCAATGGCAATCACGGAAGCGTGATCGGTAAGGTGTCCTATGTAGAAGACAGGTTTGGAGTAGAATGCGGTGCCTTGCATTTTGACGGAAGTACCTATTGTGAAGTACCCAATAGTAGTTCCTTGCAGTCCCCCGAGTACAGTCTGACCATAGCCGCCTGGTTTAAGATAGAAAAGGGGGCAGATTTTTTCAGGGAATGGATTACCCTTGTTTGCAAATCCAATGAGGCTGATGAAACCAACAACAGTCCCCAGTACCGCATGCAGGCGACGGCACAGACCATATCGCTCAACACCGAGTTGACGGA
>JALQTV010000506.1 GCA_023268675.1 Saprospiraceae bacterium
CTGAGATGTACTGGCATTCTGCTGCTATCGACGCTCATTACAAGGCAGTCGCCAATGGTCGTAAGACCAAAGGTATCAACTGGAAAAAAGAATATTAATAACTATGAAAGGAGGTGAAAAAAATATCACAAAACGCTTGACACGATGTTAACCAAGTCAGTATAATTTCTTACAAGAACCAAGCAGTAGTAAATGTAAAACCACTAGAGGAAATGTTATGCCAGTACTAGAAGGAACAGCTTATTGGGCTTCAGTGAAGACTCCTAACACAACTTATGAGCCTACATATTCAGTAAACTTAGTAGTCGATGAGGCTACTGCTGAAGACTTCAAGACTCGAGGGTTTACTGTAAAGCCCACTGAAGATGGCCCTGCAATTATCATTAAGCGTAAAGTTAATGGGCCTCGAGGCATGATTCGAGATGCTCCTAAGCTTTATGATCGCTCTAAGAACGAAGTCGATTGTCAAGTAGGCAATGGATCTAAGGTTAAAGTTCAGTTCAAAGAGTGGGAAACAGAACGCAATGGTCAGCAGTTCAAGGGTCTTGACTTCATGGCTATGCAAATTATTGATCTTGTACAGTACTCAGGTCAAGCAGGTGATGAGTTTGATTCACTTGATGATGAACTTGAGGACGAGCTATGAGTGACAATAAAAGACTATACGAATCCGAGGGGGTCGAGTACAACATCGACCTCTTAGGAGGAGAAGCAGTTAAAGTATTTGACCATCTTGCACATCTGAGGAATGAAATTGAGAAAGCTAATAATGAGGTTATGTACTATACCTATGCAGCTAATACTCTATTACATACTTTAGATGCATTACTAACCGATGAGGCGGTACTTGGGGGCGAATAGCCCCCTCTTTTTTGGGAGCAATAAAATGTCATTTGTTAAAACTAAACTACCCTGTCCCCAGTGTGGTGGCAGTGACCCTGTGGGTCTTAATGAGGACGGTTCAGCTTATTGTTTTAGCTGTTCCGAACGCATACCAAA
>JALQTV010000507.1 GCA_023268675.1 Saprospiraceae bacterium
AACTGATTGTATAATTGAAATTTAATTAAACAAGCTTAATATGAAATTTCCAAATAAATTATTTCTCCTCATTTTCATACTAGGGCTAAGCTCTTGCGGAGAAGATTTTCTCCAGTTGGAACCCAGTAACGCCTTGCCCTATGACACCGCCATTCAAACGGTGAGTGATCTGGAGGCAGCAGTTACCGGAGCCTATTCGCAGTTGCAACACAATAACTGGTATGGTCGCTATTTTGTTTTGTTACCGGATATCATGTCTGACGATGTGAAACAAAATGCCCAGGCTAACCGTGGTCGTGTTTGGGCTGAATACACCGGAACTATCAATGACGTTCAGAATATTCCAAGGAATACCTGGACAATAATCTATGCCGGTATCAATCGCGCCAATCTGGTAATCAATGCAGAAGTTGAAATTCCTGCAGCCGTACAAGCAGATGCTGATCAATTGAGAGGTGAGGCTTATGCTTACAGAGCACTAGCTCACTTCGATCTTGTTCGCATGTTTGCTCAACACTATGGCTTTACTTCCGGTGCCAATCACCCTGGCATTCCCATCGCTACTGTATTCGATGAGACTGCAGAACCTGCAAGAAATACAGTTGCTGAAGTGTATGCACAGGTAGAAGCGGATTTGAATCAGGCCATTTCACTTATGAGTAAGGACAATGGCAGAGGCCGATTCTCAAAAAATGCTGCCAAAGCATTGCTTGCGAGAGTCAAGTATTACAAAGGAGATCTTGCAGGAGCGGGTTCTCTTGCATCAGAAGTCATCAATTCCGGAGATTTTTCACTTACCCCTACAGGTAATTTTGTTGCACAATGGAATGATACAGGCTATAGCCCGGATGTAATTCTAGACGTTGTGCAAAATGCATTGGACAATATAGGTTCTGATGCGGTCGGAGGCATGTACAATGGATCTGGCTATGGCGATTACCTTCCTTCTCGGGATTTGACAGATCTGATCGATCCTAATGACTTGAGAA
>JALQTV010000508.1 GCA_023268675.1 Saprospiraceae bacterium
CACCACTTGGCGTATTTAGAAAAGTCCAGAGAGATACCTTTACCGAAGAGGTTCATAGTCAAATTGATATGGCTAAAGAACAAAAAGGTGAAGGTGAATTAGATAAGCTTATACGTTCTTTAGGAACTTGGGACGTAAGTTAATTTAAGACTTATTCGTCTAAATAATCTATTTGATCCGTTGGCATAATCAATGCTGTTGCAGCATTAACTATATGGGACACAATTCTTTTTAAATATCTAAAAAAGAGTGTTGTTGCTACAGGATATTGAGTCTTTTCTTTATTTTCTAGCAAAGCTGTAATGCGTTTATCAATATCGGTTGAAATTGATGACCCTAAAGTAATTAAATCCTGTACTTTTGATTCATCATCTAACGCAATGCAAGACTGAAGATAAACAATTAATTTACCAATATCATTTCGAAGCTCAATATATGAGTCCAGATCATCACCTTTTGCAAAGGTATTTCCTGTTTCAGCAATTTCAAAAAGATTTTTACAGTAATCTCCAATACGCTCGATATCTTTTGACATAGTCATGTATGAAAGTAGTAAAGGTATATCCAAATTTCTTGAATTCACTGCAGAGTGAATAATCATTTCTCTTCTAACTTCTCTGTGCAGTTCGTTTATAGCTTTATCTGTATCATATAAATCATCTCTAACCGAGTCTAAATTAGTATCACCTAATAAAGCATTCATCGATATATCAAAAACACGCGTGCTGTTAGTTAACATCTCGCTTAGTTTTGCGTCAATATTGTCTAATGAATTTTTACTCATCTTTTCTCCTTAATTAAATAGTACTACTCCAAGTAATGGAAGCAGTAAGAAAGTTACTAAAACATATAAAATTGCTACGTATCTTCTTTTAGCAGTAACAACAGCTAGGCTTTTAGCTAGATTTACGGGGATATTTCTAATAAATTGTATTGGATAAATGATCGCTACTCCAATTGCAT
>JALQTV010000509.1 GCA_023268675.1 Saprospiraceae bacterium
ACAATACCGCGCTGAACTTCGCGGACCGGAAGCACCTCCTATTTCTCTTGCTATCAATTTTGACCAGGAGGATTCGGTCAATATCGTAGCGGCTCCTGTTGTATTGGCTACCACGGAGGAGCTGAAGTTGTCGGGGGCAAGCTTACCCATCAATAATTTGTTTTTCGAAACGGGATCCTATACCATTCTGGAAGAGTCGCGGTTTGACCTGGATGCGCTGGCCGGGTATATTGTTGAAAATAATTTAAAGGTAGAAATCCAAGGGCATACGGACGATGTAGGTACAGATGACAGCAACCAGCTGCTGTCCGAGTACCGCGCCGCCGCAGTGAGAGATTATCTGATCAATAAAGGTTGTGCCGCCGAACAAATAGCAACTACGGGTTTTGGCGAAAGCCGCCCGGTAGTGGCCAATACGGATGATCGCTCCCGCCAAAAAAACAGACGGGTGGAGTTTAGGTTGTTGTAACATGATTTTTATTCAGACAGGTATTCTATTCCATAATTCTTTGTATTATCTTAGAAATTGAAAATGTTGAGGTATTAAATGCAAAGTACCATTATGGCCAAACGTATATTTTTATCGTATTCGCATAAAGATGAGACTTTCAAGGACGAGCTGGATGTTCACTTGGCCACCCTGAAACGAACCGGATTGGTGGAGGTATGGCATGATCGGCAGATAGCGGCAGGCACAGCATGGGATGCTACTATCCACGAGGAACTGGAAAAGGCAGATATTATTCTACTGCTGGTGAGTGCCAATTTTATCGCTTCAAAGTACATCTGGGAGGTGGAGATCGAGCAGGCGATGAGGCGCCACAGGGAAGGTTCGGCAAGGGTGATTCCCGTGTTTGTGCGCAACTGCGATACGGAAGGCTTACCATTCAGCGGGATCCAGGGTTTGCCGAGGGATGCCAAACCGGTTGCGACTTTCCCGGATCGGGATGAGG
>JALQTV010000050.1 GCA_023268675.1 Saprospiraceae bacterium
CACCAGCTACAGTTACGGTGTAAGTACCTGCTGCTACGTCCTCAATCATAAACATTCCGTTGCTCACATAAGTAGCCATCAATCCACCACTTACACTTACCGCTCCACTTACGTCAACTGCACCGTCACACCCATCATTCGCCTGGATAGTGAAGAATACGTCTGTGGTAGTAGCACATTCTGCAATCTGATATACATTGTTACCAGGTAGGGTCACTACAGGTGCAGTAAGGTCTGCTACTGTACCGTAGAAGGTGAAACCATTGGTGTTTGCACCAGGATTGGTTGATCCGTCGTTCAGCTCAATGGTGAACTCGAATGCACCAGCTCCCAAACGTACCAATGCTACTCTGTCACCAGCAGAGTCTCCCAGATAAACATCGCCTTCTACATTGCCGCTGACTTCTACTACACTCACATCAATGAGTGAATCAGCAGTACAGTTATCAGTAACTACCAATAGGAAGTCAAGATCAACACCGCACTCACCTGCAGATGCATTCAAAGTACCCAGGTTGATCTTATTGCCTACGATAGTGGTCGTAGGAGTAGAACCACTTGCAGTTACTACGCCAGCATTATCTACAGCATATTCGGCACCTCTTGTATCGTCCTCAAGATCAAGAGTCGCCGTTGGATTCACATTGTCAACCAGTTCAACTGTGAACGTATCAAGGACCGTGTACGTTGACCCAAAAGTATCGCTCACCACTACTGTCACTGTGTACATACCGGCATCCAATGAATCCGTCGGAGAAGCATACCTTACAGTCGTTCCGTCCAAACTGAATCCCGAAGAATCCGGATCTGCCCAGCTAAACCAGCTAGCTGTATCGATACCAGGAATGGTTACGTCGATTTGCTTAGCAACACATGGACCACCTGTGATCGTGAAGCTAACAGAACCTCTGGTTACACCACATACTTCGTCAGTAACGTTAGCAGTAATGTCATTAACGTCACTTGCAAAAGTCTTCACTTGAGCACCAGCCCATGTTCCGTCTGCAGGACTGTTCATACCGTCACATACTTGTGCTACCCAGAACTGGTATGAATTACATGCATCCAAACCATCAATAGTAACAGAGAAAGTAGTATCGCCAGTTACAGTCAAAGCTGCATCATCTGCATCCCACAACCACTCTCTTACCCAAGTAGACGCAGTGTCAGGACGGCTATTGCCCAAAGAGCCGGATACCATCATGTCTCCCTGGTACAAGTATGCTTTGAACTTGTGACCAGTCGTTCCACCTGTCACTGTCCAGCTCGCTTTGAAGCTGCTTGCACTGGTTTCATTCAATGTCAAACTTGCAGGTGTAGCACACTCTGTCATTGACGCTGAAAGAGTGATGAAGTTGGTGCCTGCTGTAGTAGCATCAGTACCCGCATAACCGTTTGTACCGTCACCATCTGTCATCAAGGTAATTCTCCAACACTTCTGTGCACCTACTGAAGACGCATCCGTGAAGGTAACACCACCGTCAGCTGTAAACACAGAGTCAACCATTACAGAGTCACCGTTAACAGCAGTAGTAACACCACCATCGTTCAATGCACCCGCCTGGTCTGCAATGCTCAAATCAAAATTCTCAGAGTTTGGAATGCCATTTGGGTCAGTCAAACAAACATATACCACTGCTGAATCAGCAAAGGCATCGTTGAAATTACTGAACAAAGTATCGATCTCACCCAATAGTGGGTCAAGCTCGATTACATTGTTTGCAGTTCCACAGGTAGTAGAATCTACACCACCCAAACTGGATTTAGCACGCCATACATCTCTGGTGTTTTCTACCAAAGTATACGGTGCTGTAGTTACGTGACGATCTTCTACACCCATACTATCTGCAGGAGCAGTAGTACCAGCATCCGGTGCATCACAAATCTGGAATACAAAGAAAGCAACAGAATCCGCCCATGCAGTAGGAGCAGATCCACTTGAAGCAAGACTGAAATCAGAAATGTTCAAAGTCGCCTTCAAACTGTTGCCAGTTCTGGTGAAAGCACCTTCAGCCATCGGTGCAGTAGCAGCCGATACAGTACCATTACTGTACGCTACCTGCCACGTGTGGCCTGAAATAGCCGATGGGTCGGTATCTGTACCGCCCGCCAAAAACTCAATCTCCACTTGTGTGGGAACGCTACAACCGTTGTCAATAAAGGCAACAGTAGTAACACTCGCACTGTCACACTGATTATCCGCCAAAGTCGTCGGATAAGCCTGTGCGTGGAGTCCATTGACACCGAAAATCATAGCAATCGCCATGATCATCGTCTTAGCCAATGTGGACAAAGTAAAATTCACTTTTTCCATAAGACTACAATTTGTTAAACAATTAAGGTTATTAAATATGGATACAAAAATTAGCCAAAATAACATTAGCCCTGTAGGTCTGACAGAGCAGTGTATAAAGTATTAAAACAATTCAGGTTGCAAAGTAACGGGTAAACGATAAGTCAGTGTAGAGGATAAAGTCCTGCCAAGGGCAAGACTGATAAGGTCGTTCATGGGAATCATAAGCAATTAGGTTGACTAAAACCAACTAAACAAATGTTTTTTGTTTAACTATTTCTATCACGATTGTCCGTGTTTGTACAATAGTGACGGTTTTTTCTCGGCGTCTAAGGTCTGAATAATTTTGATTAAAAAAAAATTATTCACCAAAAACTCTCAAATTATTTATTCAGCCAATCGCGAATCAATTCAATTGCAGTAGACATCTCTCCAGCAATCGATTCGAGGAAAGCCTGATCTAAGTCTTTGTTACTGTATGAGTTGTTAACCAATTCCAGCGCACGGGCACCGTCAAAGTCAACATAAGAAAGGCGGGCTGTCAGTTCTTCCGAAGGACGGCCAAAATCATGACTGGGCAACAATGCCACTCCTGTATCTTCCAACAATTGATCGCACAATTGTACAGCCGTGTGAATTCCACGCTGCATCAACTTATCGCGATAAACTTCAAAATTAGGAAACAAATAAAATCCTCCCAAAGGCTGGGGGCAATGTACGTTGAACGATTCTAACTGACTGTGTATGGATTGGCCAATAAATTGCAAGATGCGCCTGGACTTGGCCAGGTAATCATCCAACGCAGGATTTTCCTGAAAAGCAGCTACCGCTGCATATTGTATGGGCGCACTGGTAGAAGTAAAGGTCTCGCTGGCGACCACCGCCATGGCATCCAACAACCAACGCAGCGGTTCTGGAAATACAAAAAACCCTAAGCGCCAACCACCGGCTCCACACCACTTCGACAAACCCGAACTCACTATAGTGCCCTCCGGATAGAACCGGGCAATTGAAACATGCTCACCCGCATGGTGCAATTCACCATATATCTCATCAGCCAATAAAATCAATTTGTATTTTCTCGCCACCTCTGCAAGCTGCCTCAAACGCTCTTCAGTATAAGTGGCTCCGGTAGGATTAGAAGGATAATTGAGGATGACAACGCGAGGACGCTCCGGATCATGTGCACACAAAGCATCTAATTCCTCAGGGGTTAGCCTCCAGTCGTCTTGCTGGTGGGTTTTGACCCAATTGACACGCCTACCCGCTATAATAGCCTGAGGAGAATAAGAAACCCAACTCGGAGTGGGAATCACCAAGTCCCCATAATATACCAGTTGCAACAAAAACAACAACTCCTTGGAGCCGGGGCCTACTAAAATGTCCTCTGCACCCACATTGAGTTGCTGCTTTCGATGGTAAAAAGCTGCTATCGCTTCCCGAAGCGGCAACAAGCCCTTTACAGCAAGGTAGTCTTTTTGATGGGCATTTTCACGTAGCGCTTGCACTACCGGATCGGGAACGGGAAAGGGAGATTGCCCAAACCCCAAACGATATACTTTCTTTCCCGCCTGTTGAAGTGCTCTTGACTTTTCATTGATAGCCAATGTAGCTGATTTCTTTAATCCCCTGATATTCAGGTTAAGATCTACTCTGACAACAGATTTTTCAGATCCCATAGTAAAGATTAATTTAGCCCATAAGGCTGAAAGTCAAGAAAAAAAGACCTAGAAATCTTCGTTCTCGTGCTTTAGCTTTTCTTTATATACAGCTTTCAAAACTTCCGTTCTACGCTCGATAGAGGGCTTTACAAATTCTTTTCTTCTTCTAAGTTCTTTCATCACCCCGGCATTCTGAAACTTTCTTTTGTAACGCTTCAAGGCCTTGTCTATGTTTTCGCCATCGCGAATTTCAATGATCAACATATAACTTTAATTGGTTGTGTTAAGTAAACAATTCCCTCTTAATTTAAAAAGGCTCACAAAATTAGAGGGTTTTTTTTAATTAGGAAAGTTTATACCCTAATTATTTTATACCTCCATGTTTTACCAACCACATTCTATCCCCGGCAGTCTCCCGGAAGACAAAAAACTACAAAAAATACACCCTATAACTTCCTCTTCTGGTTTGTAAAAAAAATACTTTGGTGCTAATTTACAGGCAATTATTAAATTTCTTAACAAGTATCCTTACATGAAGCGCATTTTATTGTTACTAGTGATTTGTAGCATACAAAGGATCTCAATAGCAGCCCAGACTTCTTCTGCAATTGACCTGATTCGTGAATTCCGAAAAATACATACCCCCAACGGTGTAGAAAAAACCTGCCTGGTAGAACTCAATGGGGACAAACAATGGATAAACGTCAGAGGAAAAGACTCAAATAATCCCGTAATGTTATTCGTCCACGGCGGCCCGGCAAGTCCAACCATGCCTATAGCATGGGCGTATCAGTCGCCCTGGGAAGATTTTTTCACAGTTGTGCAATGGGATCAGAGAATGGCAGGGAAAAACTGGTTGATAGCAGATACTTCCCAAGCCGCTACACTTCTCAACTTTGAAAACATAGTGAGCGACGGAATAGCCTTGGTAGATACTTTGTGCAAAACCCTTAAAAAAGAAAAGATAATCATCATGGGACACTCTTTTGGCTCAAAAATCGGCATGGAAATAGCCAAAAGAGTACCGGAGAAGATATATGCCTACATCGGCGTAGGGCAAATGACCAATATGAATCCGGAAAAATTTCTCTACGAACGATTGCTCCAACTTAGCGCTGAAAACGCCGACTCTCTCGCTCAAAAAGAGTTACTCAACATTGCTCCTTATCCAAATCCCAATGGATCTACCCCAGTAAGGAAATTACTGCTGGCAAGGAAATGGGCCAGAAAATATAATGGAGGATGGTACGGCAAACCTGATTTCGATCTTCTGTTCAACTTACCCTCCCTTTCACCTGATTATACAAGTTCTGAAATAGAAAGCCTTGGTTACAGCACTTCATGGTTGACTAGAAAAATAATGGCAGGCCCTAAAAAAAACACCTCCCTCCCTGAAAACCTGGAAGTTCCAGTATTCTTTTTCATGGGAAAACACGACCTGCACACACCCTATGAACCTTCCCAAATCTATTTCAACCAACTCACAGCACCATTAAAAAAATTCATCACCTTTGAATACAGCGCCCACGTTCCTATGATGGAAGAACCGGGAAAGTTCTTACTGGCACTCGTAAATGAAGTCTTACCAATAATAAAATGAAATTTTATACTTTCTCCTTCACTATCTCATACAAACCACTGGCTACCCGCTTGTCAAATTCTTCTTTTTTGACAGGCATCTGCCTCCGCGTAGAGATGAGATAAATCGTAACTGTGTTATTATTTTCCTTGATTACTTTGACTTGAATACTTCTGGACATTAGCTATAATTTAATTGATTAATTGATGATGGAACACCTCATGTTTCGTCTCCCCCTTTGGCTTCCTTGCTGTCAGCTGGCAATTTTTCTACATCCCCCTTAGCATGCCACACTTGTATACACCATAATACTTTTACGCCATGAACAGAATGGGAAAAACAGACTGGAAACGATCAGATAACTGACTTTGAAGTGTCAGGATACCCCCCCCGGAGCAACTCGCAAAACCTAAGGCAAGCCACGCAAAAAATAGATACAAATAATTAACGTAGTATGTAACAGGGTATAAAGCAATTATCAGTTATTTTGTAAGTTATTAGGTTTTTACGCCAGCCAGTGTAAGGGCAAACAGACGTTAAACACAGAATGAATTTAAAACAATTTATCCTACTTAAAGGAACTGAAAAAACCTGCAAATAGTTCATTATAAAGAGAATAGATTCGAAACTGCAAGCCGGGTAAGGGTAGGAATCAAACAAAATGAAGCTCTTAAAGTTAAACATTTATGGCTTACGCCAAAAAATTAAAATACTGTTCAATCTAATCACTAAGCCATGACCGTAGCCAGCAAACTAGTCAAAAACGGACTTAAACTCGTTTACAAGCTTGACCGGCAAGAAGTCTCAGCCGGTGACCTTCAGCGCCAGGTGCTGATTCAATTGTTGAAAAAAGCTCAACATACCCAATTTGGCATCCATTACAGATTCGAACAAATGCTCGATTCTGCTGATTTTGAACAGGCATTTCGACAACAAATACCCATTTTCGATTACAATCGCATGCACGATGAGTGGTGGCATAAAACCCTGGCAGGAGAATCCAATGTCTGCTGGAAAGGGAGAACCAAATATTTCGCCCTCAGTTCAGGTACCACAGGAGCTTCCAGCAAATACATCCCGGTAACACTCGATATGATGCGCGCCATGAGACAGGCTGCTCTCCGCATGTTTGCCTGTCTGCCCAGCTACGATTTGTCTCCCGATATCTATGCCAAAGAATGGCTTATGATAGGCGGCAGTGCCAGTCTCGAAGACCTTGGACACGCCTACGCCGGCGATCTGAGCGGCATCAATGCCCGCAAACCACCCCTCTGGGTCAGAAAGTACTATCGCCCCGGAACCCAAATTGCCAAATTGAAAAACTGGGATCAACGTGTAACCGCAATTACAGAGCAAGCTCATAAATGGGACATAGGCGTGATTGTAGGCATACCCTCATGGGTACAACTGACACTGGAAAGCATAGTAAATCATTACCAACTGGACAATGTACACCAACTTTGGCCCAATCTCGAAGTGTACGTTTCCGGAGGCATTGCCTTCGAACCTTATCGCAAAAGCTTTGAACGCCTGTTGGCCAAACCACTTGTCTATCAGGACTCCTACCTCGCATCCGAAGGCTTCATAGCCTATCAGAGCAGAGCAGATGCAAAAGGTATGAAACTGGCTCTAAATAGCGGCATTTACTTTGAGTTTATTCCCTTTACAGAAGAAAATTTCAACGAAGAGGGAGGCATCAAAGACAATCCTTCTATCCTCACCATCGATGAAGTACAAGAAGGATTAGACTACGCACTTGTCATCAGCACCTGCGCCGGGGCATGGCGCTATAAAATAGGTGATACCGTAAGATTTACAGACCTCAAAAATGCCGAAATCCAGATTACAGGTCGTACCAAACAATTTTTAAGCCTTTGTGGAGAACATCTCTCCGTAGATAATATGAACCAGGCCATTCTGGAAGTAGAAAAAGCTTTTAATGTCAGCATCAAAGAATTTGCAGTACTTCCCGAACAAACAGACCATCATTATGCCCACCACTGGTATATTGGATGCGATGAAACCGTCAATCCCGAGGCACTACAACAACTACTGGATAAAACCCTCGGCATCGTCAATGATGATTATAGAATAGAAAGATCGGCCATGCTCAGACCTCCGGTAATCCACCTGGTTCCATCAGATAGCTTCTACAACTGGCAGCGAAATGCCGGCAAACTCAATGGCCAAAGCAAAATTCCCAGGGTCATGCGCGGCAATCAGGCCGAAGACTGGAAAAAGTTTTTGAGTGGGCAGTGAGCAGTCTCTGAACAGTTTACAGTTTACAGTTCACCGTTCACTGCTAACCGCTCACCAACCAAGGTCCCATTAACATAGGTCTCCAACACCCGGATATCCTGAATTTTTGCCGTAGGCGTAGCGAAAGGGTCCCTATCCAGTACAATGAAATCTGCATATTTACCCACTTCAAGAGAACCCAATTTATCCTCCCGGTGGATCTGCCACGCCGCATAAAGGGTCATTGCCTTAATCGCCTCCATAAGTGAGATACGCTGCTCCGGACCTATGGCTCCCCCCGATTTTATTTGCCGCTCCACAGCGGTCTGAATCAAGCGGAAGGGCTCACTGGGAAACATCGGCTGATCTGCATGCATGGAAAAAGGAACTCCTTTTTGTGCAAAAGCACCAATTGGCAACAAACCATCCGTGCGTTCTTCTCCCAACAATCCATCTCTGAGCGCAGTTCCGTAATAATACAGGTGGTTTATATGAAAACTGGGGCTGATATTCAAAGCCTGCATGCGGCTAATTTCGTCCTCCGACAACAACAGGCAGTGTTCCAGGCGATGACGCAAGGGCTTCATATCCTGCTCTCCCGCTACTTCTTCAAAAGCATCCAACACTTCATGGGTAGCCGCATCTCCCTGGGCATGTATAGCAATCTGCCAACCTTTGCTACTGTACTCCCGGATAAACTCCCGAAAAGTCCCCGGCGCTATCAGGGCCTCACCTCGGTGACCCGGTGAAATATCCACCTTCTCGCGCGCAAAGGGCGTATCCAGATAGGGCTCTTCGAGGTACATGGAACCAATATACGGTGAACCATCGTACCAATGCTTGACTCCAATGATGCCATAAAAATCATTGTCAGCAGGCCCACCTTCAGGCAATAAATGAGCCATATCATGTCTCAGATAAATAAAATGACGGGGCATGGGACTTCTCGCAGGAAGCTGCCCCAACAAGACAGCCAGTTTGCCCAACCAACCCGGCTTTTCATCAAACAAATGCTGCATCAATAGCAGCGGCTTACTGTCAGTAATGGTCAAACCAGCTGAAACCACCGTAGTATTGCCCTGCGCTGCATATTGCCGCCCAACTTCTACCGCTGCCGCCGTCATAGCTGCAGGAGTCAATACCTCCGACTTGAGCAAATCAAAAATGGGTAAAATGGCTTCCTGCTCCACAATCAACCCTGTGAGCTGACCCAGGGAATCCTTTTCATAATAACTCTTTTTGGAGGGATCAGGTGTTTCTGCACTGATACCCACCCGCTCAAACGCCAGTGAGTTCGCCCAATAGCTATGCAAACTTTGACTAAACATCAATACAGGATGCTCCGGCGCCAACTCGTCCAGCAGAGCCAGAGAGGGCATGGTCAAACCGTTTACCATAATAGGGTCTATCCCCTTGCATACGATCCACTCTCCTTTGGGGGTCTCCTCAACAACTTGCCGGAAATAATCCCACACCTCTTCACTGGATGAATGCTTAAAACCTGATAAATCATGAAGATTCAACAAAAACATAGACAAAGCAAAATGAGTATGCGGATCAATAAAGCCCGGCATGACAGTCCTGCCTCCCATGTCACGGATCTCCACTTTTGCCGACAGGCGGCTCTCAAGGTCTTCCCTGCTACCTATACCCTCAATCTTCCCGCCTTTTACCAGCATAGCCTCCGCTTCCGGAAGATCCGAATCCAAAGTCAAAAAATGACCATTGACATAGAGGGTGTCAGGGGCTACCGGAAAATCCCGGTTAAGGTAAAAAAGCAATGCCGCTAAAGTGGCAAAAATAAAAATCAAGAGGTAGGTCATTTTTTTCATGACGACTGAATTTTGTTGTACAAATGCAATCCTGGCTTTTCATAGAACCAAACCCCTGCAACAATAGTCCCGGAATCCTTGTTTTGATGCAGAATTATTTCAAAGATATCCTGTATTTTGACGAAAACAAAGCTGTGACATGCCTACCCTTTCGACAGACATTCGAAGCCACTTCCCGATTTTTGCCTGGCATAGCCGGGAGAAAAAACCTTTCTACTACCTTGACAATGCTGCTACTACCCTCAAGCCCCTGACAGTCATTGATACTGTCCGTGACTATTACAGTAAGTACAGCTCCAACATTCACAGAGGCCTCTATCCGATAGCCGTAAAAGCCAGCAACGCCTACGAAGACGCACGTACAAAAGTGCAGCACTTTCTGAATGCTGCTCATCCGGAAGAAATTGTTTTCACCTCAGGCAGTACAGCCTCTCTCAATCTCCTGGCCTCCTCCTGGGCCGGTCACATGCTTCAGGAAGGCGACGAAATCCTTCTCAGTCCTATGGAACACCATGCCAATCTGGTTCCCTGGCAACAAATCAGCGCTCAAAAGAATCTTCACCTGCGATTTTTGCCCCTGGATGCAGAAGGCAATCTGCAACTCGACCAATTGGACTCTTTTGACAGTTCATCTATCAAACTGATCTCTATCGTACACATTTCCAATACACTGGGTCATATCAACGACATCGGGACAATCATTGGATGGGCAAAAAAGCGAGACATCCGAGTCATTGTTGACGCTGCCCAAAGCGTCACCCTTTACCCACTGGATGTACAAAAACTGGACATGGACTTTTTGGTTTGTTCAGGACATAAGATGTTCGGTCCAACGGGAATAGGAATCTTATATGGAAAAAAAGAATGGCTGCAAGCCATGCCCCCTTACCTTTCCGGAGGTGATATGATCAAAAAAGTGGGCCTGTATGAGTCCACTTTCGCAGATCCCCCGCACAAATTCGAGGCAGGTACTCCCCCTATTGCAGAGGCTATCGGACTGGGAGCTGCCATAGACTTCCTGAACTATCTCGACCGCCCTGCGCTTTTAAACGAACTCGATCAACTCACTACCTACGCCATGGAGCAACTCCGGAGTGTACCGGACTTGGAAATTTTGGGCAAAGCCCCAAAAAGAAGCCATATCATCTCCTTTACCATGAACGGCATACATCCGCATGATATCGCTACTTTCCTGGCACAGGATGGCATTGCCATTCGGGCAGGCCATCACTGCACCCAGCCACTTATGGAACACTTTGGCATTGGTGCAAGTGCCCGCGCTTCCCTCTCGATATACAATACAGCAGAAGAGATAGATGCTCTGGCAGGTGCCCTTCAGCAAATTCAGTCATTTTTCAACTCCTGAGCCATGGATGAAAAACTCAAGAACTTATATAAAAAGGTAATTTTACAACACAACAAGGAACCCTATCATTACGAGAAGCCGGCACATTTTGACCTTAAACTGGAAGCAGACAACCCGGTTTGTGGGGATCGTTTTGAGTTGTTTTTTATCCTCCATGAAAATATCATTCAGCAGGGCTATTTTCAGGGTTATGGTTGTGCCATATCAAAAGCAGCTACTTCTATCCTCCTTCAAAAAATAGAAAATCATTCCAAGGCGGATGCTTTGAATATCATCCGGGAGTTTCTAGACTTCGTCAAAAACACTAACAGCACCATTACACTGGAAGAACTCGACAAAGCGCTACAGGCTTTCGCGGCAGCAAGGGACTTTCCCGAACGACAAAACTGTGTCACGCTCAGCTGGGAAACCCTGGAAAAATACCTAGAATCCTAAAAGCTGCAACTACAGAAATTGGTTTTGCGCTTGTATCACCTCTGCCATTACACTCAGAGCGATTTCTTTTGGCGTTTTGGCATTGATGTCCACCCCAATCGGAGCTTGTATTCTGGCAATTTCTTCCTCACCATAACCAGCCTCTTGTAGCCGGGCAACCCTTTTGGCATGGGTACGTTTGCTGCCCAAAGCCCCAATATAAGCTACCTCTGATTTGAGCAAAATATGAAGCGCCTGATCATCAATCTTGGGATCATGGCTCAGAATGACAGCATAGGTATAGGGGTCCAGTGGAAACTTGTCCAGTACCTCCGCAGGCCACTGATCGAAAATCTTGTGAGGGGGGTCATCAAACTGTGTCTTGGATGCAAAAACCCGCCGCGGATCGATTACGATGGTTTCCATGCCAAAAATATTCGCAAAACGAACCAGGTCAACGGTAATATGTGCCGCTCCTACAATCAACATCCTGGGCTTCGGAGGAAATACTTCAAAGAAATAAGCCTGGCCATCGATCTCAACTTTAGCTGACTTACGCTCCTGATACAAACGCAAAGCCATCGTCACTACCCCTTCGTTATCAAGCCTCCCAATTGCTGTGCCGTCAGCCTTTACCAAAAAATGAAGCGCATCGCCCGTTTTTAACTCGGTGACATATACGCAACCCCTATTTTCAGACACCTCTTCTGCCAGCGTCTGATAAATCAGGCTCTCGGCCACTCCACCATCATAATCGAAAGCCTCCAGATACACATCCAATTTACCGCCACAACTCAACCCAACTGCCCACGCATCCTCGTCACTCACTCCAAAATGCAAAGGCATGCCCCCTGATTCCGGGTCTTCCAACAGCGCCAAAGCTTTCTTTACTACCGCACCTTCCACACATCCTCCACTGACCGAACCTGCCATGGACCCTGATTCATCAATGATCAAAGAAGAACCCACCGGCCTGGGAGAGGAGCCCCAGGTGCCCGTAACAGTAGCCACAGCAAATTTTCTCTGTTCTGCTACCCAGCCGTTTATTTGTGGAAAAATATCTTTCATATTAAAATTTTTATTGGATAATGGTAAATTAACGCAATTTTCAACAAAAACAGACACTTATTTGTCCTTATGGCAACAGCCAAAAAACATATTTGAATATGTCACCCGTATCGGATACAAAGCTATTAGTTGGAACAGGGAAAGGCCTGCTTGTGTTGCAAAAGAAAGCAAAAGACTGGTCTGTCGAAACAGTTCATTTTCCGGGCTACCCGGTTTCAGCTCTATTGGCAGATGATCGCAATGATTGCTGGTGGGTGTGTCTGGCTCATCGCCATTGGGGACAAAAAATGCACCGCTCCTATGATCAGGGCAAAACCTGGGAAGCCATCCCCTGCCCCGTTTATCCCTCCGGAGCACTCATCAAACCCGAAAAGCCGGCCTTCCTGAAGAAAATTTGGACGATGGCAGGCGGAGGAGCAGATCAACCGGACACCTTGTGGATGGGAACTGAACCGGGAGGTTTGTTTGTGAGCCACAACGGCGGTGACAGCTTCGAACTGGTAGAAAGTCTCTGGAATCACCCCAGCAGACAACGGGAATGGTTTGGTGCTGGGCGCGACCACCCTTTCATCCATTCTATCATCGTAGATCCTAAAGATTCCCTACATATATATATAGGCATCAGTTGTGCCGGTGTTTTCGAAACCACCGACGGTGGAAAATCGTGGATTCCCCGCAACCAGGGACTCAAAGCAGCCTACCTTCCCAATCCCAACGTAGAGATCGGCCACGACCCTCACCTGGTACTCTCCTGCAAAAGTCAACCCGAAGTAATGTGGCAACAAAACCACTGTGGCATCTACAGAAGTACCGATGCAGGAAAAACCTGGCAGGATGTATCCGGGAAAGAGGGTTTTCCGTATTACGGTTTTGCACTTGCTATAGACGACGAGGATCCACTGAAAGCCTGGGTCATCCCTGCTGTCAGCGATGAAATGCGCATCGCCCACGATATGGCACTCTGCGTGTGCCACACCAATGATGGCGGACAAACCTGGATAGCTCAGCGCGAAGGATTGCCACAGGAATTTTGCTTCGATATCGTCTTCCGTCATTCCCTTATCCGCCAGGGCAAACTCCTGGCCTTCGGAACAAGCACCGGAAACCTATTCGTCTCTGAAAATGATGGAAATAGCTGGCAGGTCTTGAGCCATCACCTCGCAAGAATAGATTGTCTGGCCATTAGCAGCAGTTAAAACAGACATTATTCCCCAACTCCAACCACTGAAGTGCATTACCTTAGATCGACTCAAAAACTAAATTTGAACCTCAAAAACAAAGCCTGAATGGGACTTTTGTAGGTTTCATCCCGATTCATTACCACCTGCCCAATCAAATCGAGGTCCCAATTCGTCGCAATAGACCAGGTAAACCCAGGGTTGAGAAAAAGCGGTCGCACAGACACCGGACTGTAGATAAGTGCCAAAAAACCATTGACAAGAGGATGAAAAGGGTAACTTAATTGGCCAAACAGCGCATGCCGATAAGGATAGAGATTGCGCGCCGACAATTCAAAATT
>JALQTV010000510.1 GCA_023268675.1 Saprospiraceae bacterium
CAAGAATCGCCGTCAAGATAACCGCCACTCCATCCTGCTAGGACTTTATAAAGTGTTTCATCTTCATTAACGATTTTCAGCACAACCCACGAATCGGGAATATACTCACTCATGTTTCTTTCTCCATTTCAATAAGTATATTATACAGAGATTTTGGAGTTTTGTAAAGAATTATTTAGGAATACTCTTTTCTATGTACTGTATGCGAATAAGCATTATTTACGAAAGCTTGCTCTCTCTTAGTCAGGTTTCCCCAATCTGCCATGCAATGGTTGCAGTACTCCTTCACGAGTGCTGGTCTCTCTAGGTGAAGCTGTGTCATCATCATTCTGTGGAGAATGTCTAACTTCATCTCCTTCTCTTTTCTTCCAATCATTGCAACGTCTCTTTGAATTAATTAATCGAGTTAGAGTCTGGTATCTATTCATTTATTTGTTCCAGGAGGTGGAAAACATACTGCGCTGAATGTATTGAACAATTTATTGAATTTTAACTCATTCATAGCTCTCATGCCAATAAGCAGATTCATCAACTTATCACTATATGCAGCATCCATGTCTTTGAAAAAAGGGTCGTGCCCTAGAGCATCAAGTATAACTTTAAGTTCTTCCGTCACCTGCCAGCATGACATAATATCTTCTTCTAAATCAAACCGTGTCTTATTCATAACTTCCTCGATGCTTGCGATATCCTCGCTTCTGAGCTTTTTTAAAATCCATGTGTGACCCCGCCCCGCAACGCTGAGCGTGTTTTGCTACAAAATTTCTAGCAGTCTGGGTCGAAATCGTACCACTCCTGCGCTTCATCGGGTTCATACTCATCAATCTCATCTAAACAAGCTTCACAGATTAGGTCTACACCGCAATCCATTCCACAAATTTCGCATTCATTCGTCATCATCGTGTTCCAGTGTAATAAAACCTTCACTTTCCAGATGGGTTAAGCAGTCG
>JALQTV010000511.1 GCA_023268675.1 Saprospiraceae bacterium
CAAGTGGCCATCATGCACCGCCTTTGGCGCGGGCGATTGCGGCGCGGGCGGCGGCGATTGCCCGTTCCATTGGTTCCATCGCGTACAGCTTGAAATCGTCGTGCTCTCTGGAAAGACGGACCGCCCTTTCGGACACTTCAACAAGTTCTTCAAGCACGGCTAGATCATCAATGCCGTATGCGTGGTGCCATGCTGCTTCTATGCAGCCTTGTTCATCACCCCAAGCGTTCACTGAAAAGCTGGCGACCGTGAAACCGTTTGATTTCAGTTCGAGCCATTTCCCATACATGCCCTCATGAAAGATCGCGGTGTAAGGTGCATCAAATTCCCATTTCGTCGGAATGCTCATTTCACCACCCCAAGCCCCATGCGACGTAAAGGAACATGGCAGGCCATGCCATGACGCAAACAGCGCCGATCAGGTCAGCAAGAAAACGGCGGATCATGGTGTTTCCTTTCATGCTTCGGAGATAAGACGCAGCAGCGTATCGCGCTGGCGCAGACGGGCGGCGGCCTTGGCGGCGGCATAGGCGGCGGCATCGGCGGCGGCATCGGCGGCGGCACGGGCGGCGGCATAGGCGGCATCGGCGGCGGCATAGGCGGCATAGGCGGCACGGGCGGCGGCACGGGCGGCGGCACGGGCGGCGGCACGGGCGGCGGCCTCGGCGGCATCGCATGGCCACTCACCGCCTGACGCCAGAAAATCCATGCCCGCGATCACAGGATCGATCACGCTTTGCGTGGCGGCGTCAACCTCTGGCAGCGCCCGCAGTTCGGACGCGAGAAATGCCCAATGCACCCGCGTCAGGTCTTTGCCGTCACGCCCCACGGCGTCGGGTATTGAGGCGAAGAACGCCTTGGCCTCATCTGCAGGCAAGCCCTCAAACACGTTTTCGCAGATGCGCACCAGCGACAGCGGCAG
>JALQTV010000512.1 GCA_023268675.1 Saprospiraceae bacterium
CTGGGCGAAGACGTTTGTATTCACCGCACTGGATGGGACGGTGTGACGACTGAGTTTCGAGTTGGGAAGATAGAAAAGATCACAAAGACGCAAATCACCGCTTTGGGACGGAGGTGGATGCGCTCAACAGGCAGAGAAGTTGGCTGCGATGGCGGCTATAGAAGCCCGCGACTTAAGCGGTTGACTGAAGAAATTGCCGCTCAAGTCGAACGCGACGAGATTGTTTTGATCGCTAAACGAAAAATCAGACAGCTGCACGACGCCACGAGGCGCGTTGGAAAAGAGGAGGTCGTCAAGGTCGCGGCGCTTATCCCTGATGAATTGATGGAGGCATTGGGGGCGGACAAATGACCGCCCGCCAACGCCGCTATAAAGATCGCGCCAAGCCCGCCCCGAAACCGAAACCCGCCACCGGCCCGATCCGCGTCGTTACGGGTGAACCTGATTTTTGAAAGGAAACACCATGATCCGCCGTTTTCTTGCTGACCTCATCGGCGCTGTTTGCGTCATGGCATGGCCTTTTATGTTCCTTTATGTCGCATGGGGGCTGGGATGGTGACTTGGCTTTATCCCCCCGCCTTCATCGAAACATTCCGATGCGACTATTGCGAGACGGAACACCTTGAGGACGATCTGACCGAATACGAGCGAGACAAGTGGGCGTGCGATGCGTGCGCCCGCGCGAATGACGAGGAAGCCGCCGCCATGCAGGAGATGGCGGAGGATGACAAAGCCCATGCGGCAATGGAAAGGATGTGGGAAGATGGATGATTTGGTGAAGCGGCTGCGTGATCGTAATGTGTGCAGCTTGGCGCACAATTCTTGCAGGAACGACATGGCGTGTGAACAAGCCGCCGCCCGCATCGAAGAACTGGAGGCCAAACTGGCGAAGTCAGAAGCGGAAAAG
>JALQTV010000513.1 GCA_023268675.1 Saprospiraceae bacterium
AATGAAGCTAATCAGGCTGCTCACAAGGAAAGACTAAGATTGCTAAACATTGAAAAAGATGAAAGAATAGCCAACAATCTATCTACAGATGCTGTTGACAAAAAAATAGATTTAGAAAGACAAAAAAGAAAAACAGAAGAAACTGAATATTTCAGAAAGTCAGAACAAGCTAAACTCGCTATTGCTAATCAAGTAGGGGAGGCTATTATAGCTATTGCAGGAGAAGGTTCTGCTGTTGGTAAAGCAGTTGCTGTTGCTATGGCTACTATGAATACCTATGAGGCTGTTACAGCAGCTTTAGGTGCTAAACCTTATGGACCTTGGAATATAGCTCAAGCTGCTGCTGTAGCTGCAATGGGATTTGTGCAGGTTAGAAACATACTTAAAACAGAAGTGCCATCTCCAAAAGGAGGTGCAAGTGGAGGAGCTGCTGCAGGAGTAACAATTAATCCACCCGATTTTAATATAGTAGGTCAATCTGCAAGTAATCAATTAGCTTCTGCAGTACAAGGTCAGTTCAATCAACCTGTAAAAGCCTATGTAGTATCTAAGGATGTATCTACAGCACAGGAGATGGATAGAAATATTGTTGCAACAGCAAGTTTAGGTTAAATAAAACAAAAACGATAAATAAAGTTATCTAATTATGAAGACTATTGAATTATATATAGATGAAGACAATGAGTTTGGTGGAATAGAAGCCATATCCATTGTAGAGAACCCTGCTATAGAGGAAGACTTTATAGCCTTGAACAGCCATGAAGTTAAGTTGGCTGAAGTAGATACTGAGAAGAGAATCCTAATGGGTGCTGCTCTCATACCTAACAAAAAAATATATAGAACTAATGGAGAGGAAGAATACTATATTTTCTTTAGTGAAGATACTGTTAGAAAAGCTT
>JALQTV010000514.1 GCA_023268675.1 Saprospiraceae bacterium
TTTTGGGTGTAGAAATAAGCGGCTAAGCCGTATTCAGTCGCGTTGGCGATGGCAATGGCTTCTTCTTCGGTGTTAAATCGCACAACAGTCGCAACGGGTCCGAAGATCTCGTTACTGAAGATCGCCATCTCAGGGGTCACTTCGGCCAATACTGTGGGCGCATAAAAGGCACCATCGCCATCAACGCGATGCCCACCCGTCACTATTTTGGCGCCTTTGTCGCAAGCGTCTGTCATCAGCATCTCAACTTTATCCAGAGCCGCTTTGTTAATCAGCGGCCCGACTGTCACGCCTTCGTCAGCGCCGTTACCGACCTTCATGGCGCTAACCCGCTCGGTGAGCTTAGCGACAAAGTCATCGTACACCGAATCTTGAACTAAGAATCGGTTGACACAGACACAGGTTTGGCCTGCATTACGATACTTCGAAACCATGGCACCATCGACCGCGGCATTGATATCAGCATCATCAAAAACAATAAAAGGAGCATTGCCGCCAAGCTCAAAGCTCAGCTTCTTCATGGTATCAGCCGACTGACGCATCAAGATTTTGCCAACGGCTGTCGAGCCCGTAAATGAGAGCTTTCGAATGGCATCCGAAGCACACAGAATGCCGCCAACGTGCGCGGGCTGAGTCGTTGTGATTACCCTAAACAAAGGCGCGGGAATGCCTGCCCGTTGCGCCAAAGTCTCTAGTGCCAATGCGGTTAGCGGCGTCGCTTCAGCAGGCTTTAAGACCATGGAACACCCCGCGGCCAATGCCGGGCCAGCTTTGCGTGTGATCATAGCGAGGGGGAAATTCCAGGGCGTAATCGCAGCCGCCGTTCCAATGGGCTGCTTCAGCACTAAGATCTGCTTACCTTCTGCGTGCGCAGGGATGACATCGCC
>JALQTV010000515.1 GCA_023268675.1 Saprospiraceae bacterium
AAGCGAAAGTGTTGCTCAAGCATTATCTGATATGTCACCGGAAGAATATAAGTTAGAATATGCTAAAAGTATTGCCGAACGTTACCAAAATATGAACGGCGGCATGAGCGATGCTATGATTCAAAAAATGGCAGACAACATTACACTTCAAGGTGATTTTCCTAATAACTTTAAGGCAAACTTCGATGGAACAGTTGTTAGAGGAAACATATATCTAACACCAGACGAACTTAAAGCATGGGAAGGTTTTGTAAATCCTGATGATCCATTCGCACCTAATGGCGTACTAGGTAAAGACACAACACAATGGTTAAAAGATAATGTAGACGGCGTTAAAGATCAAATAGATGCACAAGCAGCAGCAGATGCCGCAGCCGACGCAGAACTAAAAGCAAAATACGATGCTATGAGTCCAGAAGAACAACGTGCGTACGATAAAAAACAAGCAAGCGAGCCAATATATACAAGTGGATTTGATGATTACACTCCACCAGGTGAGCCAAAATATAAAACTGAATCTAAAAAACTATCATCATTGCAAATAGAAACTATTATAGAATGGTGCGATGCAACACCTGCGGTAATGTTGACAGAAGGTCCACTAGATGTACTTAAAAAAGGTGCAGGGGCAGTAGGCGGAGCACTTAAAAAAGGTGCAGCAGCCGTAGGTGCTAAAGCAGCAAAAGTTGGCAAGAACATGACAACTAAAATTACTGCTGACAAATTAAACAGTGCTTGGAAGAAAGCAGGATCACCTACAGATAGCGATGCTATTGCAAACATACTAAGACAGCAAGGTGTTAGCGATGAAGTGCTTGCTCCAGTGTACAAACAAATGGGAGCCAAACTTCCAGCAGCACCAGCAG
>JALQTV010000516.1 GCA_023268675.1 Saprospiraceae bacterium
CTATACGTTGCTGGTCTATTGAATTTCTCCATATGCCTCGCAACGGGGTTTCTAATCTTCTTCATCTCCATAGTCCTCAAAGGTGAGAGTGAAACCCCCATCCTCGTTGATTCCTACTCTGACTTTATTTGAATATTCTAGATATTGCACTGGAACATTATCTGCTCCCACAAATCGAATATATTCTTCTAGTGTTGTGTTGTAATCTTCCTGAATTTCCTCTAGGTTATCTTCGTACTCATCTAGGATGTTGTACAGTTTGTTAAGTGCATCAAACTTAACAGTCATCTCATGAATAGTAGACTTCAAACTATCTTCTAGATTCTTCTTTTTGTTTGGGAACTTAATTACAGTCATTCAGTTTCTACTCCGTAGTGTTGTTCGCAATGCTCCACAAACTCCTTGAGTTCGTCTCGTGTTGCAAATGCTATCCACTCGAAGATAATTTCTGTTTCTCCCATTTGTTCAATGAGATCGTGCATCTTAATTACGTAGTCGTTTTTCATAGCTACATTCCTCCTATATAATGTATAATTATACAGGTTCTGGCTAAAAATGTCAAGAAATTTTTTATGGGGGTGAGGTAAAAAAATGCCCACATTCATCTGGATAAATCCATCTCCTGCGGGCGAAAGGGCTTATATGATAGGGGTAGTTTTTGCTCTTGCAGAACTACCAAACTGCAAGCAGGGTTGATTCGGGTTTTGATATAGGGGGCTGATGCCCTGGAAGTGTCTGCCAGCCTTCCGTAACCCCTGTAAGAGCATTAAGCAAGTCTTACCTTACTGTGAGAGTTTATGTAGATTAGCT
>JALQTV010000517.1 GCA_023268675.1 Saprospiraceae bacterium
CATAGACAGCCGTCTTCAAGCCTTGAATGTCCCACGAATCCAAGACTTTGGGCTGTCCGTCTTCTCGATAAGGTCGCAATAGCAGCAAGTCCCAAACCGTATTCAGTGCATTCATCTCAAACTCATAATAATTGTGCGTATCACCATCAGGGTCGATAAATATCTCGAAGTCATTATCATAAAAAATAACCGCATCACGCTCCGTCAGTTTTGCCCAAATATGCGGTTCTTCCAAGTATGCACCAAAGTAAAAATACGTCTCATCCCAGAGCATTTTCACATTCGTCCGCAAAGGCGGCTTCGGTTTCAAATCCCCTTCTATATCCACGAAGTCAGCCGTAGGATTGGCTTTTTTCCATGCGGTTTCCTCCAGTTTTCCATCAATTTCCAACGGTTCATTCGTCTTGTAACATAGGTAATGCAAAGGCTCAAAAGCTATCGGATGCTCGTATCTAATTTTCCGTAAGGAATCAGGCTGAGCCTTCAATACAACAGGTACTACCAACACAAGTAAGTAAAAATAAACTCTCATTCCCATATCATTTTACGATTGATGACTTTCCGAATTACACTTTCGAGATGTAAGGTACAAAGTAGTTGATAGAAATAACTAACTCAATCACCTGCCCTGAATGAGTAACTCCAAAGCCCTTGTTCTCAATATTATTATGCTCAATCACTTACAATCAAAACAAACCCGTAACAAGAATCACAAAAAAAATGGACTTGCGAAGTTATTTTTGAGGCTTGTATAACAATTATTTACACCTCTTACTAATTTTTCACAATCATGGATGTAGAAATATTAT
>JALQTV010000518.1 GCA_023268675.1 Saprospiraceae bacterium
GGATACATGAGTAAAGAGACATTTGAAAAATACGCAAAACCAACACACTACGATTGCCTCAGTGCCTCACAAAAATACATACAGCCAATAGAAGAGCTAATAAATAACAAAACAAAAGGTGAAGAATGAAAGCAACTGATTACCAAGTAGCAGGAGACCACTACAAAAAGCTAAAGATTCAGCCCATAGAATACATCATGGCTAATCAGCTACCGTTTGCAGAGGGTTGTATTGTGAAGTACGCCACTCGATGGCGCGATAAGGGAGGCGTTGACGATCTGAGAAAGATTAAGCAGTTCTGCGACTTCATTATTGAGTCAGAACTGGAGAAAACAAAAAAGGTTACTCTGTAGGATACTTGTTGGTAATAAGCATCTCAGTCAGCTCTATCGCTCTATTACCTACCTGCTTCGCCCACTTACTATCAAGGAAATGGTCGGCAGCGAGGACGAACTCCCCGCGCTCCATGCAGGACAGAGCCTTGACGAACTTACGCAGCTTCGTCAGACCTAGGTTAAAACAAAGCATCAGCATAACTTCCTGACGAACTCGGCTCAGTTTGGAGTACCAAGGGAAGCAGTTAATCAGCTCTCTATCACAACGAATAATATCGTTGTTCAAAAGATACATGATCTCATCGTCAGACAAGCCAAGCTCATCGAGGTTTCTGCCAACGCCTATAGAGACGACGCCAACAGAATCCTCGTATGCCTTGTTCTGGTAGCCCTCATGCTTGATGAGTAGCTTTTCGAGTCTAGTCATTAGGATCGCTTAAAAATGCCCACGGTATTAAAGAGAGTAACAACG
>JALQTV010000519.1 GCA_023268675.1 Saprospiraceae bacterium
AAAGATAATTCTATTTCTAAATCGATCATATATTTTCCCAGAATCGTTTTTTTGAACTAATCCAGCGGTTTGTAATTTTGGCTCTTCATAGTTTTCAAATTCTTTTTTTAATCCTTGCCAATCATCAATCGCATATCCAATCTGAAACTCACGGGCAACAGCTCCAGTTAATCCTCTTTGTTTTAAATAATTAATTGCTAATTCTGAAGAACGCAGATTTTTTTTAAAATGCTGATTAGCTCTCTTTAGAATTTCTTCTAACTTAAAATCATCTGCTTTATCTTTCTTTGCATTAGATTGATCATTTGGGACGGCTAACCCAAGCTGATTTGCGATTGATTGAACAGACTCAATAAATGTTAATCCGTCGTACTCCATCAAAAAACTAATGGCGGATCCATGGGCGCCACATCCGAAGCAATGATAAAACTGTTTGGAGGGGCTAACTGTGAAAGAGGGGGATTTTTCTTGATGAAAGGGGCAACATGCAACATAGTTTGCTCCAGCTTTTTTTAGTTTCACTCTTTGATCAACAACATCGACAACGTCAATTCGATTTAAGATTTCTTGAATAAATGACTCAGGGATCATCACATAATGATAACTGAAATTATTTCAATTTTTATAAGTGATTTATGAGAGTTTTTGTCTGACTAATTTTGACACTTCACCCATATCGGCACGACCAGCTACTTTTGATTTGAGAACACCAACGACTTTACCCATATCTTTCATATCAGCAGCTCCAGTTGTCGCTATTGCTTCTTCAATGAATTTATTTATATCTTCATCCGAGAAT
>JALQTV010000051.1 GCA_023268675.1 Saprospiraceae bacterium
CGTAGATGTAGTTTTTGTCGAGGGTGAAATAGGCTCTGGCAGCAGGTTGTGATTCCAGATACCCCTGAAAAGTGTGTACTTTCCCCAAGCCAGCAGGCTGCTTTCCGGAGGCGGTCCGAAGCCTATACCCCGGTGCCCGCAGGTCAACCGCTTCCAGATAAAAAGAAAATGTTTTCCAACCCTCTATCGCCAGGGTAAACCTACCGCTGGATTCAATGTCAGGTAAGGATGGAAATTCGAGTGCCAGGGGAAGATAATCCGGAAGTGATTTTTCGTACATTCCGGCCGGAAGTCTTTTGGCTAATGCTTGCGAGTAGATATTTGAGTAGGTACCTGCGAACAACAGGCAGGAAACCACTACACGAAGGAGGGTTCTGTTCATAGTTTTTGGGAATAAAATGTTTTAACTACTGTTAATTATTGAGCTTCCTAAGTACATTTGAGGAAAATGAGACTTAAGAAAGAATAAAAATAATAAAAAAGATGTTGCGAATGAAAACCTTCTTTTATCTATTTTTTCCTTTATTTTTTCTGGGCCAGATAAATGACCTGCAAGCCCAGCGAAAAGAGCCCATTCCATTCAAAGACAGACTCTGGTATGGCGGTGGATTCACCGGCCTGGGCTTTTCCAGTACCTTGAATCTGAGCTTACTGCAAGCAGGTATTTCTCCCATGGCAGGCTACCATATTACAGAACGCTGGTCAGTAGGGCCAAGAGCTTCTCTGATCTGGTCGTATTACCGAGCCAGACGATTCGATGATACCGTTACTTCTGCCGGGCCTTTTTCCTGGTCAGTCGCAGGGTTTACGAGGTTCCGAATCATTCCACAAATCTTCGCTCAGGCAGAATACGAATTCCAGAGAGAAGCCTACGGTACCTTCGACGGGGCAGACATCAATGTCATACGTTGGAACCGGAATAATTATTATATCGGAGGTGGCTACCACGATGGCGATGGCCTGTGGGGCTATGAAATTGTCGTCCTTTATAATGTAAACCCGGATATCCTGGTCATTCAAAATCCTTTGGATATCCGGGTGGGAGTGACCTACCGGTTTTAGGAGCAGTGAACAGTGAGCAGTAAACCGTGAACCGTAAACCGTGAGCAGTGAACTGTTTACTGCTCACGGTTCACGGCTAAAAATCAATTTCCAGCCCAAGAAGGAAATTCGTTCCGGCCTGGGGATAAAAACCCTGATCTACATACACTGCTCCAAGGTAATCGTAGCGATAAGACCAGGCATTAGAGGCATATTTTGCATCCAGGATGTTGTTGACCAACAAATTCCAGCGCATGGCCTTACCCAACAGCGCCCCGACAGTATATTCCAAGCGGAAATCGACAAAACCATAGGCATCCAATACGTTTTCCGGATCAGAAGTATTGTCAATAAACTGTTGTCCTATGTATTTCCCTTGCAAGCCCACTCTCAAATCATGGCGACCAAGGCCAGGATTGGTCAATTGATATTCCAGGCCCATGGCAGCAATGACGGGCGGAGAAAAAGCCAGGTCCGCTTTTTCGTGAGCAATGCTGCGCGCACCCAATTTGTTAAAATCCGCATCATACAAATCGATCGATTCCTCAAATGCCATCACGCGATTCTGGCTGAGGGTCAGAGAGGCTGTCCCCTGCAGGGCAGTGCTGATTTGGGTGGCAGCATTGAGCTCTAGCCCCAGTCTGTAGCTTCTGTCAATGTTAATGCGGGTAAACTCACCGACCTGGTTGATTTCTCCATTGAGTGCCAGTTGATCCTTGTAAAACATGTGGTACAAATTGGCGGAAAAGTGGTGTTTTTCGCTGCTGCGCTCCCACCCTATTTCCGTGTTGATCATCCGCTCAGGTTTAGGAGTGCGCTCTACGGTCAGGCCCAGAAAGTCATTGCGGTTGGGTTCCCTGTTGGCCCAGGCGAGAGAGGCATAGGCTCGGGACTGTGGAGACATTTGCCACAACAAACCGGCCTTGGGGTTGAAAAAAAGGTATTCTGCACGCTGATCAACATTGAAACCGAGTTGGTTGTACCCCAAAAAATCATAGCCAACCTGGCGAACCTGCAGGTCCAGATAGGCATTCCAGTCCGGGCGGAAGTTGTAGTTCCACTTGGAATATACGTTGAGGTCTGTCTTTTCTGCGTCGTTTTCATAATAGGGCTGACGGGGTGCTGCATTGCCGGCAAAAGTAGCCCAGACTACTTCTCCAAAGTGCCTTCCGTCGTAAATCTGGTACCCTCCCCCCAAAATCCAGTCAAAGATTCCCTTCGGGTGATTGAAATTGAGAGACCAGGTAGCTCCGTAGTAATCATTGTCCAGCCACAACCTCCTGACCAGGTCTCCGTATTCGATGACAAATCCATCCGGAGCATAAGCTTGCGTCAACTTGTAATCCGGTAAGTATTGATTGCTTTTGTATTGTTCAAAATACCCGGCTCCCACAGTCCAGTGCAGGCCCAGGTTGAGGCTCCAGGCATCAGACAGCACATTGCTGCTGAGCAACTGATAGTGCGTTTGCCCGTAATCATCGACTTCGTTGTCATAAGGATCACCCGGTTTTTCAGTACCCGCAGAATTATAGGTGCGAAGGGTTTCGTCCGCAAGATAATCCGCCGGGATGCCGTTCCAGGCCTGATAAGTGATCTCTGAACCTGAAAAAACATTCAGTCGCAGGGTCGTTTTGTCTCCTATGTACGCTCCGCTCAAAAACCAGGAATTGAGGTCCGCAGAAGCCCTGTCAATATAACCGTCTGAAGTGATTCGGGACAGACGGGCATCAAATTGAAAGTGTTTTCCAAGATAGCCGGATCCCAGTCGCAGGTTTCTTTTGAAAGTACCAAAAGACCCCGCCGAGGTGCCTACCGTAGCGTAGGGTGCTTCGTGTATGGTGTGGGTATTGATGTTGATGGTAGCTCCAAAAGCACCGGTACCCAGCGTAGAGCTCCCCACTCCCCGTTGGATCTGGATGCTTTCGGCAGAACTGGCCATATCGGGCAAATTTACCCAAAATACCCCCTGGGACTCAGCATCGTTGTAAGGAATGCCATTGATGGTAACATTGATTCGGGTGGGATCTATGCCTCGGATGCGAATACCCGTGTACCCCACTCCGTTGCCCGCATCCGAGGTAGATACCACTGAAGGGGTCCAACGCAGCACAAAGGGGATGTCCTGCCCCAGGTTGTTTTCGCTCAGCGCTTCCTGCTCCAGCGTGAGGAAAGTCATGGGTGTTTTGGCATTTGCACGCAAAGATCTGACAATCAACCCCTCCAGTTCGGCAATTTTTTCGCGCAAGCGGAAAGACAAATCAGTTGGCAGCTTATCCGCAGCAACCTCGACCGCTCGAACCTGCTCTTCAAAACCTAAAAAAGAGACCTTGAGTCTCAGTACGCCCGGCGTCAAGTCGGTGATTTCGAAATAACCGTTTGCATCGGTAGCCGCACCGGCGTTGCGATCCAAAACCAAAATACTGGCGCCTTCCAGGGGATTCCCCTGCTCGTCTGTAACATTTCCGGCGATGCGAAGTGTTTGCGCTCCCAATGGAGAAAGCACGGCCAATACCATAGCCAGAAACATGAAAATGTTTTGCATGTGTAACAATTTAGACATTAAAAAAGGCGGGGTACGGCACAACCATGCCATATTGCGATTTCCCTTCCCGGCATTACCCGGGCAGGTTCCTGCACCAAATGCAGACAAGTGGAGCGTCTGTTTTTAGTGCAAAGGGTATCATCTCAGCCCTGCTTTTCCACTTGAGAAAAAAACAGTTGGGCACCCCTGTTTAGAAACTACATCAAAATTTTGATTCACAAAGATGGGGGAATTTTTCCTGAATATGCAAGAGCATTGCTTGCTTTCTTTCCTCCAATGAACCTGACAAAACAACGTACCTGACGCCCATTTGTTCGAGCTCTTTCTGATACAATTCAAAAAGTTCGCTTCTCTGATGGGGATGTTCGCGCAAAGGATCGTATTCCCAGGGTAAATCCACATCACATAGGAAATAAAAATCCTCTTTTCGCGAATATAACTCCTTTGTAATCCAGGGGTGTACCCGCTTGTATTTAAACTCGGACCAGATCTTAGGAACCAGCAAAGCCGTATCGCAACTGAGCAAACTGGATGCTTCCTGTGACCGTTCCTTTTCCCAACGTACCTGCCCCTGTGCAATGTGTAAAATATCATCCTCTACATAAGACCGATCGAGTTCTTCCAGATAAACCCGTGCATATTCGGGCACCCAGGGGATATCCATGGCTTGCGCCAAAAAAGCGGAAAGTGTGGACTTTCCTGTAGATTCCGGGCCGGTGAAAACGATTTTTTGCATGCAATTCTAAATTAGCTCGTGTTTGGTAACTCTCTTGACGCACAAAGGGTTCAAATTAATGCTCCTATCCTCTCTTGCAATAAATGCCAAAACAAGTAACTTTGCGAGGCAGGGAGGCGTGAAGCTACCCGAAAAAATTGTCATCACCAACAGCCTGTTCAGCATTATGCACGACATTGAACCTTTCAGCAACTGGCGCGACCATTACATCGCAGCTGAAGACGAGCGCTCCCCCTTTTACGGCAGGGAATACGACGAATTTGGCTATACTCACCAGGTGTACAATTATTTTATCCACCCCCAATGGGACGAATTTGGATCCAACACCCTATACTTGAAAATCCTCTTTGCAGATTACGACGAAGGCTATGCCATCATGGAATTAATAGGAGAATGGAACGATTGTATCGACAATGACATCATGTTTTTGAAAAGAAAGGTCATGGATCATCTCATAGACGAGGGCATCTCCAGGTTTATTCTCATCTGTGAGAACGTACTCAACTTCCACGGTTCTGACGATGAATATTATATGGAATGGCAGGATGATGTTTGTGAAAACGAAGGTTGGGTAAGCCTACTCAATGCCTTTCCCCACGTGCACGACGAAATGTATGAAACACGGCTGCACCATTGCATCAATTTTGGGGACGCATACAACGACATCAACTGGCGCCCCATGAAACCGGCAATCCTATACCAGGTGGTCAACCGGCTGGTAGAAGAAAACTCCAGGCGTTTTATAAGTGACTAAAATCTATTTATGCACAAATCAGGTTTTGTAAACATCATAGGAAAACCCAATGTAGGGAAATCCACCCTCATGAATGCCCTGGTAGGCGAACGCATGTCCATTATCACTGCCAAACCGCAGACCACTCGCCACAGAATCATAGGCATTCTCAGTGGAGATGACTTTCAGATTGTTTTTTCAGACACTCCGGGACTGGTCAGGGACCCCAGCTACCGCATGCACCACATGATGAACCGCTTTGTACAAAGTACATTCGAAGATGCCGACATCGTGTGCCTGGTAACCGAACCTTCCGAACCTGTCAGCGAAGACAACCCCTTGCTGGAAAAGTTGCGGGAACTGGAAGTGCCCCGCTTCCTTATCATGAACAAGACCGATGCTTTTGAAGACGCACTCTGCCTGGAGCAGATAGCTGCCTGGAATGCACTGGTACCTTTTGAAGAAACCTTCCCTATTTCAGCACTCAAGCACAAAAACACCAAAGAATTGCTCGCTAAAATCCTGGAATACCTCCCGGAAGGGCCTGCTTATTATCCGAAGGACCAACTCACCGATAAGCCCGAAAGGTTTTTTGTCAGTGAAATCATCAGAGAACATATTCTGACGCTCTACGAACAGGAAATCCCCTACTCTACCGAAGTGACAGTTGAGTCTTTCAAAGAAACGCAAACAACCAAAGGCGAACCGCTTATCCGCATAGCAGCCACCATCTACGTCGCCAGAAAGTCCCAGAAAAACATCATTATCGGACGGCAGGGCTCAGCTATCAAAAAACTGGGCACCAATGCCAGAAAATCACTGGAAACCTTCCTCGAAAGCAAGGTATTTCTGGAAATGCACGTCAAAGTAAAAGAAAACTGGCGCGACGACGACAGGTTACTGCAGGCCTTTGGTTATCAAAACTGACCCTTTACAACCGCGCTGCAACCGGGATTTTGTATCTTTGCATTTTTTACGCACAAAAGGATCCCCTACGGGATCATAAGAATCAATGAAGAATAATATTGTAGCCATTGTTGGCCGGCCCAACGTGGGTAAATCTACCCTATTCAACCGCCTAATCGGCGAAAGGCAGGCCATAGTTGATGACATAAGTGGAGTAACCCGGGACCGGCACTACGGTTCCTGTTTTTGGAATGGCAAAACCTTTACCGTAATTGATACCGGTGGATTCGTCCAGCACTCTGATGATGTTTTTGAAGCAGCGATCCGATCTCAGGTAAAAATCGCCATCGAAGAAGCAGCGGTACTCGTTTTCATGGTAGATACCACCACAGGCATTACTGATCTCGACGAACAAGTAGCTGATCTCCTGCGCCGTACCAAAAAACCTGTAATCCTGGTTGTCAACAAAGCCGACAACTATCAACGCATGGTAGAGGCCAACGAGTTCTGGGGACTGGGCTTCGAAGAAACCTTTTTCCTCTCTTCTCTTACAGGAACAGGTACCGGAGAAATGCTCGATGCCATCACAGAATACATCGAAGAAGGCGAGCCGGAAGAAAACCAATTGCCCAAACTTGCCATCATAGGCCAACCCAATGTAGGTAAATCTTCTCTCACCAATGCCCTGCTTGGTGAAGAGAGAAATATTGTCACCGATGTTGCCGGTACTACCCGCGACACCATCCACACGCATTACAATAAATTCGGCATGGACTTTCTGCTGATCGACACCGCCGGTATCCGGAAAAAGTCGAGAGTCAGCGAAAACCTGGAATTTTACTCCGTTATGCGAGCCATCCGTGCCATAGAAGAAGCCGATGTCTGCATATTGATGGTCGATGCCCAAACAGGCATAGAATCACAAGACCTCAACATCTTCAAGTTGGTTCAAAAACGCCATAAGGGCGTTGTCATTCTGGTCAACAAATGGGATCTGGTAGAAAAATCTACCCAAACCGCCAAAGAATTTGAAGACCGGATACGGGCCAAGATATCCCCTTTCAAGGATGTCCCGATTTTGTTTGTTTCCGTACTCGAAAAACAGCGTATTTTCAAAGCCGTTGAAATAGCCCTGGATGTTTATGAGCGCAGACGACAAAAAATAAAAACTTCCAAACTCAACGAACTCATTCAGGCAGCTATCGAGCGCTACCCGCCGCCAACGCACAAAGGAAAGTATGTCAAGATAAAATACGTCACGCAACTGCCCACTTACTACCCGGCTTTTGCTTTCTTTTGCAACAACCCCAAATACGTAAAGGACAGCTACCGCAATTATCTGGAAAACCAGCTTCGGGAAAACTTCGATTTTTCAGGCATCCCCATAAGCTTATTTTTCCGCGAAAAATAAATACCGCAACCTATATGCAATTTGAGTTTACCCCTATTCCCGGACTGGTCATCCTGCAACCCAAAGTCTGGGAAGACGACAGGGGATACTTTTACGAAAGCTACAATTACAACGCCCTGCTCGAAGCAGGCATAGACACCCAATTTGTACAGGACAATCAGTCCAGATCTGTCAGGGGAGTGCTGCGTGGCCTCCACTACCAGACTGGAGACTGGCAACAGGCCAAACTGGTAAGGGTAGTTCGCGGAGAAGTGTTCGATGTAGCCGTAGATTTGCGAAGAGATCAGGCTACTTACGGACAGTGGTTCGGACTGGTGCTAAGCGAACAAAATAAGCAACAGTTCTTTATCCCCAGAGGTTTTGCCCACGGCTTTCTGGTATTGAGCGAAACAGCAGAATTCCTCTATAAAACAGACAATTATTACTCAGGTTCCCACGAAGCCGGCATCCGCTACGACGATCCGCAACTTGACATAAACTGGGACTTCCCGCAAAACCAGCTGATCCTTTCAGACAAAGATCAGGCACTTCCCTTCTTTGGCCACCACCATGAAATTGCCGGAAAACCATGATCCGGATACTCATCACCGGAGCCTCCGGACAATTGGGGCAATCCTTCCGGAAAGTCAGTGCCCTTTATCCTCAGTTGGAATGTATTTTTGCCGACAGGCTGACACTTGACATTTGTGACCCTGCTGCAATACATCATTTTTTTGCCGAAGGTCAGTTTGATTTTTGCATCAATTGCGCTGCTTACACTGCCGTTGACAAAGCTGAAAGCGAAAAAAGCAATGCTTTTCGAATCAACCGGGATGCTGTCGGCCTACTCGCGGCTGCCTGCCAGCAAAATGATTGTTTTTTCATTCACTTTTCTACTGATTACGTGTATGCTACCCTGAGCAACTTACCGCTACGTGAAGACACTCCCGTTTTGCCAACAGGCGTTTACGGTGCCTCCAAAAGAGCAGGGGAGCTGGCAGCTTTTTGGCGTCAGCCGGAAACCATGGTCATCCGAACCTCCTGGGTGTACAGCGAATTTGGGAATAATTTCATGAAAACCATGCTTCGGCTGGCTTCTGAGCGCGACAGCCTTCAAGTGGTTTACGACCAGACAGGCAGCCCGACACTGGCAACAGACCTTGCAGCGGCTGTATTGACCATCATAGCGGATTATGGCCATACTGCCTCCGGCAAAAAATTGATGCAGGGCTTATTCAATTACAGCAACGAAGGTGTTTGCAGCTGGTATGACTTTGCGAAAGCCATATTCGATATCTCCGGTACAGTCTGTCAAGTACAGCCCATCCTCAGCGGAGCTTTCAAAACGGCAGCTCTGAGACCACCCTACAGCGTACTCGACAAAGCCAAAATCAAAAAAACTTTTGGGCTTGACATACCCTACTGGCGCGACAGCCTTGAAAACTGCCTGAAAAAGGTTTAATTTAACGGAAAAGCCCGCTTTCAAAAACAAAATTATACCTACCCTTTGTTTATATTAGACCTGAGGGGAAAGTACCCCGGAATCCTTCTTCAATTTCGACACGAAACGCTTACAGGATGAAAAGCACCATAAAATTTTCCGCACTGCTCAGGGGACTGTCCTTGCTGCTCTTGCTGAATTTTCTGTTTGTAAAGCAAAGCTTTGCCACCCACAACAGGGCGGGAGAAATCAGCATATCTCAGGTTGGCGACTGTACCGAAAGCCTCACAGTCAGGGCAATCGTCACCACCTACACCAAGGCCAGCAGCCGTCCGGCAGACCGGGATACGCTGACAATCTGCTGGGGGGATGGCCTCTGTGAGCGTGTGGCCAGATCCAATGGACCGGGTAATCCACCCAAAGGAATCATCCTGGAAAACGATACCAAAAAAAACCAATACATCGCCTTTCATACTTATCCCTCGAGGGGAACCTATGTCGTTTCCATGACCGACCCCAATAGAAACGGAGGAATTCTAAACGTCAACTTTCCCAACTCCGAACAGGTAAAATTCCACATCCAGACTACCTACACCTTTCCCAATCCTCAATTTCAGGGATGTAACAATACTCCTACCCTGCTCCAACCTCCAATAGATATTGGTTGTGTTGGCAAAGTTTTCACCCACAACCCCAATGCCTATGACGAGGATGGCGACTCTTTGTCCTACCATTTTGTGACGCCTCTTATGGATGTAGGACAGGTTGTTCCCAACTACCTGTTTCCCGATATGATTTCCCCGGGACCCGACAATAAATTGACGATCAACGAAATAACCGGAGACATCATCTGGAACGCTCCCCAAAAAGCCGGAGAATACAACCTGGCTTTCATCATCGTAGAATACCGCGAAGGCTTTCCAATAGATACCATCATAAGAGATTTGCAGATTTTGATTCAAAACTGTGCCAATGATCCTCCTAATGTGGTCACGCCTATTGAAGAAATCTGTGTCGTGGCAGGAGACATACTGGAGTTTCAGGTGAGAGCCGATGCTCCAATTTACGAAACCAACCAGAAGGTACGCTTAACTGCTCTTGGAGGACCTTTCGAAGTGGCTTACAGCCCCGCACAATTCCTCCCCAATGACAATGTATTCAAAAACGACCCCAATATCAAGACTTTTCGCTGGGTAACCAGTTGTGAACACATCTCAGATCAGTACTGGTCGGTTGTTTTCAAAGCTACTGACAATTTCTATGGCGACTCTTCCGGCCTGGCTACGCTAAAAACCATCCGGATCAAAGTCACGGGGCCTCCTCCGGAAGACCTGTTGGCTGACCCGAGCAACCGACAGGTAAACCTAAGCTGGGAATTGCCCTATGCCTGCGACGAAGCAGCAGAAAACTACTTCCGTGGCTTTACAGTATGGAGGCGGGAAGGAAGCAACCAGTTTGAGTCGGATATCTGTACACCGGGCCTGAGCAATCGGGGCTATGAAAAGATAACCCCCGTTGCCTTCAAAGACCAGCTGGACGGAAGGTATTTCTTTTCCGATTCATTGGTAGAAAGAGGACGAACTTACTGCTACCGCGTGTTGGCGGAATTTGCCAAAACCACGCCGGGCGGACTTTATACATACAACCGGGTCGAAAGCCTTCCATCAATGGAGGTTTGTGTTCAACTCAACCGCGATGTACCCCTGATCAACAAGGTAGATGTATTAGAAACCTCACTCAGCGACGGTTCTATAGAAATCTGCTGGCTTAAACCCAATATAACAGACCTGGATACCCTGCAAAATCCGGGGCCTTATACTTACGAAGTGTTGCGAGCACCCGGGTTGACAAGCGATCCTTCAGATTTCCAACCCATAGGAGTGAGCTTTCAGGCTGATTTTTTCGCAACAGCGAATGACACCTGTTTTACCGACACCGGAATAAATACCCTGGATGGGCCTTGGTCCTATCTCATCAATTTTTATGTCAACGGAGAAAATACCCCACTCGGTTCAACCAACCCGGCATCCAGCACCTATCTCAGTATAGCTCCTACCGACAGACAAAATATCCTTACCTGGGAAGAATCCGTTCCCTGGGATAACTTCTCTTACGAAATATGGCGTGAAAACACACAAGGAATATTCGAAAAAATAGGAACCAGCAATGCCACAACCTTTACTGACGACGGACTGGAAAATGGCAGCGAATATTGCTACAAAATCCTTTCTGTAGGCTCTTATGGCATACAAGGCATACAAAATATCCTTTACAATAATTCCCAAATCGCCTGTGCCATACCCCTGGATAATGTAGCCCCCTGTGCACCAATTCTCGAAGTTACCAACGATTGTGGCAGCACGCTGGCCTGCGATGAACAAAACCCTCCTCTCAATACCCTGAGCTGGAGCAACCCGATCAACACCTGCGAACATTCAGAAGACCTGGCCGGCTATCGGGTTTACTATTCACCTGTTGCAGACGGAGCCTTCGAATGGATAGCGGATATTACCAATCCCAATACAACACAATTTACTCATGCTACCGAGGCCGGATTGGCTGGCTGCTATACCATCACAGCAGTCGATGACAATGGAAATGAAAGTCCTTATGGCAATGTTGTTTGTGTGGACAACTGCCCGTTTTACAACCTGCCCAACACTTTTACGCCCAACGGCGATGGCCAAAACGACCTTTTCAAACCTTATCCCTACTGCTTTGTTAATCGCATCGAAATGAAGGTCTTTAGTCGTTGGGGACAACTGGTATTTGAAACGACCAATCCGGATATTCTTTGGGATGGCAAAGATATCAATGGGGCTGTACTCCCGGAAGGAACCTATTACTATACCTGTACCGTCTTTGGGGAATACCTCGAAGGAGAACAACAAGTAGGAACACCGCTAAGCGGATGGATAGAAATAATCATTGGCAATTAAAATACAAAAACAAGCATGTTTACCGGCATCATAGAAAGCACCGGAGAGGTTGCTAAGATTGAAAAAGAAGGGTCCAATGTACATTTGTACATTCGTTCTTCTATTTCTCATGAACTCAAAATCGATCAGAGCGTATCACACAATGGGGTTTGCCTAACCGTGGTAGAACTCGCAGAGGACTGGCATAAAGTAACGGCCATTGAAGAAACCATGCAGCGCTCCAATTTGGGGACACTAAAAACAGGTGATTGGGTCAACTTGGAAAGAGCCATGCTTGCCGGACACCGATTAGATGGTCATATCGTACAGGGACACGTTGATCAAACAGCCACCTGCACCAAAGTACAAGAAGTCGATGGCAGCTGGTATTATCATTTTACACTTCCCGAAGATCGCGCACATCTCATGGTTGACAAAGGCTCTATTTGTATCAACGGGGTCAGCCTTACTGTTGTCAACCCCAGCGCCAATGAATTTTCCGTAGCCATCATCCCCTATACCTGGGAGCATACAACCTTTAAAACCCTAAAGCAAGGAGATACCGTCAACCTGGAATACGATATCCTCGGCAAATACATCGCCAGGTATATGGCTGTTTATCGAAACAGTGAACAGTGAACAGTGAACAGTGAACAGTGAGCAGTTTACTGTATCCTTGGTCACAAAAAATTGCAAATACAAACCTTATTTTTGCTGAAAATCGAACATTATGGCAATTAAGGTAAATAAAAAGAACTTTCAGGCGATTGTACTCAATTCTGAACTTCCCGTAGTAGTGGATGTATGGGCAGACTGGTGTGGCCCCTGCCACATGTTGGCACCCCACTTCGCTGCCGCAGCAGAAGAGATGAAAGGGAAAGCGAGATTCGTCAAACTGGATGCCGAAAAAAATCAAAAACTAACCAAACAACTTCAGGTCATGAACCTCCCTACTTTGTTGTATTTCAAAGACGGAAAGTTGGTCGACCGAAACTCAGGAGTTGTGTCCAAAGGAGCAATTATTTCACGTCTGAGTCCCCTGCTCAACAAAGAAGATCGCCCTGAGAAAGCTGGGAGCTGGTGGCAATTTTGGAAATAATCTCCATAGTTGGGTAGTAAACGGTAAACCACCCACTATTTACCGTGAACAGAGTTTACTGTTCACGGTTCACCGTTCACTATTTACTGTTCACTAATCACCACCTTGATGCTCTCCATCATCTCTCCATTGGATACTGTCAGGAAATAAATCCCTACCGGGAGATTCGATACATTTTTCCTAAATAAGTTTTGGCCCTCTTCGACCGGTATTTTCAGCACTTCTGTACCCCTTAAATCCCGTAAGCGAATTACCAGATTCTTTTGGTTCGGATAATTCAAAGAAATATTCAATTCCCCCGTAGTCGGATTAGGCCAGGTACTTAAACCTCCTGTCGGTGGAGCTGATTGGTAATTCACAGGCTTACTGAAAGCGCTTACACCTGGACAATCCGTATCGGAAGTAATAATTAGGAAAGTACATTCATTAGATTTGTAAGTCTTTCCATCGTAACAAGTAGCTTCTACCCACCATCGATACCTGAGGTTGCTACGCAAGCGCTCGAAGCGGATAAAAGTGTCACTGACCACGTTTATCGTCTGCGTATTGAATCTATCGAGGGTAAAAATATGTTTATAGGATTGTGCTCCGGGTACCGGTTTCCAATTGAGCTGAACATTTCCAAAGATTCGTTGCACCTCAAAATCACTGGCATATAAGCCTGCGGCAGGCCCACAATCAGGACAGGGTTCGCATTCCATTCCTCCGCAGTCAATCCAGGTTTCATCTCCATTCTGTATATTATCCTCACAAGTCGGGCAGATCGGGCAAGTAGATCCCCCACAGTCAATCCCTGTTTCCTCTCCATTCTGTATCCCATCTTCACAGGTCGGAGGCGTGCAATTATCGGTATATCCACCCTGCAGATTAAAGGTGCAGGTAGCAGATTTCATTACCGCTCCGCCATAACAATAGGCTTCTACCCACCACTGCCAGGTACTACCGGGGGCCCAAACATAAATAGTGCTGGAAGTTGTTGTCACAGTT
>JALQTV010000520.1 GCA_023268675.1 Saprospiraceae bacterium
TCCTCGGTGTACGACATACGCAGGCCGTCCAACGATTGGACTTTAACGATGTCTTCGATGAAGTAGGAAACTTCTTTGTGCTTGTTCAAGCTGATCACCAACTCGTCAGCCGTCGTGTTTTGGATGGTGACGTTGGTGTTTTCAGCCTTGTCCTGAGCAGCAAAGCCACGAGCAGGTTTCGGGATGTGGAAGGTATCGCCCTTCTTACCTTTGAAAGACATCTTTTTGATAGCGTTAGCCATCACCAAGTTCTTCTTGTAAGCTGCGATGATTTCGTTAGACCACAGTTCAGGGATGAACTTAGCGGCTTCGGTAACACCAGTTTGACCAGTGGAGGTAGGGAAAGTAGAGGTTGCCATTTTATTGTCCTTTCAGAATGACTTTAGCGTACTCGTCCTTCAATGTATGCTTTAGTAATTTCAGGTAGCATTTGAAGGTAACGATCATGGTTTTTAAGAATCAGTTCTTGAATGTCAGCCTCATAGATGATCTTCTTGCTGCTTTCACCAGAACCACGACTCGAACCTGTTGATGCACTCTTCAGCGTCCTCTTCCGTTCCTGCGTAGATTGCTCTTTCGTTTGTTGAGCCAAGTTGCGGCGCTCCTTGTAGAGCGTTAACAACTCATCGGCTGAATCAAAGTCATAAGCGTTAGCTTTTTGGAACATTTGAGTACGCACTTTGCTGGCTTCAATCCAATCCTTAAATCCTTGATCGTTAGCGATCTCTTTGAAATCAGGATGTTTTGCTTCCAACTGCATCATGGCTTGTTGTGCTG
>JALQTV010000521.1 GCA_023268675.1 Saprospiraceae bacterium
TCATCAAGAAGTCTGGCGCCTGGTACACCTACGAGGGCGAGCAACTGGGCCAGGGCAAGGAAAACTCGAGACGGTACCTCAGGGAAAACCCAGAGCTGGCTGCCGAGATCGAACAGAAGATCAAGGTTAAGCTCGGCATCGGGGTCCCTCGTCCGGTAGCTGACTTGCCAGCCGAGGAAGTGGAAGAGGCAGAGGTGGCCAAGGCTGCCAATGACAGCTAATCCAGAGAGACTAGAGCGCAGGGCCAGAAACATCCTGCTGCACCAGCTTTCCCGAAGCATGCGTACCGAGCAGCAACTGCGTGAGCTGATGCTCAGGCGTGAGATTCCGGCTGAGATCTTTGAACCGATCCTGGTGCGCTTTCGCGAGGCAGAGCTGATTGACGATCAAAAGTTTGCCGACAGCTACGTGGCGACTAGGTTGCAAGCTGGCAAATCGGTAAATGCAATTCGACGCGAGCTGGCCGGCAAGGGCATCAGTCAGGGCATTGTTGATCAGGCAACTTCAGAGATTTCTGCCGAACAGGAACTGGCGCGGGCTACAAAGCTGGCACTGCAGCGGGCGGCTCGGATGGCCAGCTTGGAGCCCCAGGTTGCAAGGCGAAGACTGCAGGGCTTTTTGGCCAGACGCGGCTTTTCGGCCAATGTTGTTTTTGCCGCACTTCGCGAGGTTGACCGGGCGAGGTAAAATTCACCTCGATGAGCCTTACCTACGAAGTCCGGACTTACGGTTGCCAAATGAACGTTCACGACAGTGAACGCATTTCAGG
>JALQTV010000522.1 GCA_023268675.1 Saprospiraceae bacterium
AGGGGTGGCATAATAATTAATCATCGAATCGAATAAAATACCAAGAGTTTGACAGCCCTGCTCACAAGGGGTGACATTACTTTGGCAAGCAAACATAAAACTCGACAGACCTGGAGTAAACCACCATCAAAAATTCTTCATAGAATCCAGCAATTGCTCTATTGTTTCGCGATAGTATTCCACATCTGCGTACTTATCCCGCATCTTTTCGAAGTAAGCAGTTAACTCTGGTACATCTCCGTCGTATGTTCGTACGACTCCGTATATCAATTCATTATGAAAGTCGGGGTTTAACTCCAAAGCAATCTTACTCCATTGTTTTGCCAGTGGAAAAAATTCGGGAGCTTCCAATCCCAGTGTCTGCGAACATAGGTTGCGCGCTATTTTTTCAAGCTGCACCGGGTCGTCCGTAGCCAACCAACTATCTGCAAGACGATGGACTGCCTCCCAGTCGGTGCGTTCAACAAAGAAATTCAGGCGAACATTCAGTTCCAGCAACTCCGGAACCAGGTCCATTTCTCTCGCTGTTTCAGGAAATTGCTCTTTGAAAATAGGAGCAATGGCTTCAAGGCCCCTATCGAGCAAACCTTCATCATCCATTTGGGAAGCCAGTTCTGACGTATCCATCAGAAGCTTATACAGAAAATCGACGATCAATTGTTCAGAATGGTACAAGACCAAATCATCCAGGTTTTCAAGGATTCGACCAAAGATTGGGCTCTCAACGCTGATAGCCACTTGTTGAAGC
>JALQTV010000523.1 GCA_023268675.1 Saprospiraceae bacterium
AGAACATTGTGCAGGGATCAAGGGGATGATTGGGGCGGTTTGATCCCAGTGCTGATTAGCATTTCGTTAACTTTTGCACCGACGTTTTACCGACGTCAAACATATGCGGATTTTATCGTTTTCGACGCCCGCCAGTGGTTTTTGACAAAAACTGCGGCGGGCGTTTTGCGACCCACTTAAAAAACTTTGCTAGGCGTGGATGCCCACGCAATGCATCCACCGATGCGTAAGATCGGGCAAGCTCTGCCTCACTCAAAGTAGCATGAATTTCTTTGTGACAAATGTGGTGAATTAGGATCGTTGGACCGCCTTTTCCACCCTTAAGTTTTGGGATCAGATGGTGCAAACTTTGCGGTGCATCTGGTGGAATTGGGCGTTCACATAAGGGACACACCGGATCGCTCATCTCAATTGCCTCATTGTCAAACCCCTCATTTTGCTATCAAAATATGATTTAGGTGCGGAATCAAGGGATGTAAAATACGGAATTCGATCAGATGCCCCCGATCGTTCAGTGGGCTTTTTCATAGGCTGTGCAGGGATGAGATATCGCCTCGGCATGGTTGCTAAGCCCTGCGGCGTGGTCTCAGTTTATCTTATTGGTTCTGGCCTATTATGGGACCGTCTTTGCCGCAAAAAAGATGAACCCAATCATCACCCGCATCCTAACACCACAGGACCGTTCAACATCTGTCATTGCGCAAATACGGTTTTTTATATTGATGTTTTTGGCCCTTTTG
>JALQTV010000524.1 GCA_023268675.1 Saprospiraceae bacterium
AAAGATTTCTTTTGCTAACTCGCCCATAGGCTTTAAAACACCCCTGTCTGCGGGTTGCGCTCACCAGTATCACCCCGTCAACGCACCCTTCTTTTTAATCCTCCGATTATACGCTCTCAGACCCCTAACCGCTAATTTTTTAGGGTTTTACCGAGTGATCAGATTGCGATCCCGAAAATTCCGATATACTGCGCGTTTCTAACACCTTGTGAAGCGAAAGGAAGCGATATGCCCAGACCGATTGAGCTACATGCAGCCTGGGTTTACACCGGCGAAGCCCACTCAGGACTCCTCAAAGATCACACGCTATGCATCGATGAAAATGGCAAGATAGAAGCCTTGATCCCTACTCGAGAAGCCGCCAGAAATCCGGGGGCTCAGCAAATCGAGCTCGGCAATCACCTACTCATGCCGGGCCTAATCAACTGCCACGGTCACGCCGCTATGACGTTATTAAGAGGATTCGCTGACGATCTCGCCTTGACCCCTTGGCTACAAGATCACATATGGCCTGCCGAGGGCCGCTGGGTAGACGCCGACTTTGTGAGAGATGGTGTAAACATCGCCATGGCCGAAATGATCAAGACCGGCACCACCACCTTTAGCGACCAGTACTTCTTCCCCGACAGCACAGCTCAAGCCGCCTGCGATGCCGGCATGCGCTGCCAAGTGAACTTCCCAATCATCAACGTACCCACCCAGTGGGCGAGCGAGCCAAACGAATATTTAAGCAAAGGA
>JALQTV010000525.1 GCA_023268675.1 Saprospiraceae bacterium
ATGGTACCCTATCCTAACGATGAACATATGAGTTTGTATGCATCGCCTTTGAAAATATTTGAATTTGCTTCTTGTGGTATACCTGTTCTTTTATCAAACATTAAATCTCATATAGAATTAGCGGAGCTAGATTTAGGTTTGGAATTTTTTCAACATGATGATTTTGATGATTTTAGAAATAAATTAGAATCTCTTGTTCTTAATGATGAATTAAGAACTGAGCTAAGCAAAAAATCTTTAAAAAATATTGATAAGTTAAGCTGGTCTAGTAGAACAAAGAAAATTATTGCAAGCGTCCGTAGCTCAACTGGATAGAGCACCTGACTTCGGATCAGGGGGTTGGGGGTTCGAGTCCCTCCGGACGTGCTATTACTTTAGTTACTGATATAAATTTTAGTAAGGATTAAGTATGTATTTTTTTATTGCATCATTCAATTCATCGGGATTGCAACTTACTACATTTTTTATTACTGCCAGTCTTCCTATTCTCTCATCTATCAAAAAAAATTTAGAAACAATTTTATAATCTTCCCTAGAAAAAAAATCGTCAAACAGTACCTGCCAACCTGAATAGGATTTAAGAAAATCATACATTCTAAGAAGAGTGGCTACTCTAAACCGGCCATCAATCATTATTAAATCTGGTTTATCACTCATAATAAATTTTGGATCTGAATAATTCTTAAATTTTGATAGTAGCGATTGTTTTCTAGTTTCA
>JALQTV010000526.1 GCA_023268675.1 Saprospiraceae bacterium
TATATATATGGAGCAAACTGGTAAGCGTGGTGAGCTAATTAATAAGGCAATCGAGCGAAGTAGAAAGAATTATATCAAAAAAGTAGAGGAAACTGCAAAAACAGCTGTATTAGTTAATAAAAAAAGTTCCTCTTTTGTAGATAAAAAAACTAGTTTTAAAGGTGTAGACTTAGAACGCTACACCAATGATAGCAAATATGCTATGGAGAAATTCGACGAGCTTATGGATAAAGGTGACTTTGATTCAATGAGAGCTCTTGAATACTACGGTGAACACGGCCAATTGCCTAGCACTAAAAACAAATAAAAGGAGATAAAATGGGAGCAGCAGCGCCATCTAAAGGTCAGGCTACTTGGAACTCAGCCGGAGAGGACAATAGTAATATTGTTCGGTTTGAGACCGAAAAAGCCATGGCATATGAAATGAGACACACGTCTATCTTTGGTAAGTTGTCTAGAAAAATACAATCTCAAACTGTTGGCCAAGGCCCACATGAAAAGAGTGTTGATATTTCTGGAGAAGGAATCATCTGGCGTAAAAGTATTACGAGTGGAGATGAGGTAAGATTTACCTTGGAAGAAAATATAACTGGAGCTCCTACTTTTGGAGATGCTTCTGTTAGGCAAGGTGGATACCAATCTTATTTGCATGAAAAAGTTTTACTAAACCAAACTGATACTCCAGCAAATAAATTACCAGGTAAAATGAGT
>JALQTV010000527.1 GCA_023268675.1 Saprospiraceae bacterium
TCCACGCTCCCCGTTCTTGTCGCCGTCATTCGAGACACCCGACTTGCGGCAGCGCGTAGGAGAGTGAGGCTTGGGAGGCGAATCGTCCTTCCGGTCCTCGAAAAGACCCTCGAGCACGCTGTCGGAATCAACACCGCCCTCACCTCCCGTGGGCTCGCCGGCTGGAATACGGCCAGAGAGTTAAGCGATGGTCCACTCGTTGCCCTTTGTGGTGTGACCTGGTCCGAGCGGGGACTTGTTGACCTGAATGGGGTCTTTGAGCCGGGAACACTGTCAGTCCTGACCGGCCAAACCGGGTCAGGGAAGACGTCACTCCTCGAGCTCATCGCCGGGCTTCACCCCCACCTGGAGAAGCAGCAAGAAAATGCCATCGTCGTCAACCGTTCAGGAGGGCTTGGATACCTTCCCCACCGGCCCCACGACCTCTTTCTTTCAAGCACCGTCCGTGACGACGTTGCCCTGTCTCTCGTGCTGAACGGCATGTCTCGCACTGCCGCGCGCCATGAGGCGTCGGCGTTGCTCGACGAGCATGGCCTGAGCCACCTGGCTGAGCTGCATCCCTCTGAGCTCTCTGCGGGTGAGGCGGTCATGGTGGGCCTCACCGTTCTCACCGCCCGTATGCCGAGCATTCTCGTTCTCGACGAGCCACTTCGGAGCCTCGACCCTGAGCGCCGGAAGGAAGTGCTTGATCGCCTGAATAGGTTCGCC
>JALQTV010000528.1 GCA_023268675.1 Saprospiraceae bacterium
GGAGTAAAGTTTTTAAAATTATTGATAATTTTGCTTTTGATATCTCCTATTTCACTTTTCAGTAACGGGTTGTCATGAGAATGAAATTTTGTCACAAAGGTATTCATGGCCATTAAATTATCCTTGCTTGTATAAATACTTGCATCAACAATTTCTAGCCCGACAGTATCAAGAATTTTTACTATTTTTAAAAACAGACCATCAGAGTTATCCACTTTAATAAAAATCTCAAGGAAGTTATCAAAGCATTTTCTGCATGCAACTTTTATTTCATCATGAGGCTTAGACAAAACCAGATCGCTTTGCCATTTTAAGCTATCAGAGGTGTACTTATTAAAGTAAGAATCATCAAAGTTTTTCCATACACTTTTAAGATATGTGAGCTCATTACCTTCTAGTAATTTATATATAGAGCTCTTTCTATCAGATGAAATTTCTTTAGAGGTTTTTACTGGTTCTTTATTCAAATATGATCTGGTTGATAAAAACAGATCCCTTAAAAGGCCATGCTTCCATGCATTCCATAATTTTGGATTAGTTGATCTAATATCATTAATTGTAAGGAGATATAAATAATCTAACCGCTCTGTATTAAGTACGATCTCTGCAAATTCTTTTATTGTTTTAGGGTCACTTATATCCTTTCTTTGAGATATAGATGACATTTTTAAATGATTAAGTACCAGCCATGAGATGAGC
>JALQTV010000529.1 GCA_023268675.1 Saprospiraceae bacterium
AATCCGCAGGCAGGTGCTGCTGCGCTGCGATCTCTCAGCTCACCAGGCATGGTGTGGATTGTGGGCGGTCAAGACCGGGGAGTCGATTACCAACCGCTGGTCGACCAGGTGGTGGCCTGTGCTCCACGCCACATCCTCGGTTTGCCCGCGAGCGGCCCGAAGTTGTTGGGTCTCTTCCGCGAAGCGCTGGAGGCAGCGGGTATCGCGGGGGAGGTGCACCTCGAGGATGTTCCCGATATGAAGACCGCGGTGACGAGGGCGCGGGAACTCGCGGGGCCAGGAGATTACGTGGTGCTCTCGCCCGCTGCACCCAGCTTCGGCCAGTACCGTGATTACCAACACCGCGCGGAAGACTTCCGCCACTGGATTGAGAACACCCGTGAGGAGACGTCATGACCCGCGCTGATGGCCGCCTGGCCAGTGAACTTCGAGCTGTCACCATCGAGCGAGGCTGGAGTGATCAAGCAGAGGGCAGTGCACTGATCTCGTTTGGGAACACGAAAGTCCTCTGCACGGCCTCCTTCACTCCCGGTGTTCCCCGGTGGCTGTCAGGCCAAGGTCGAGGCTGGGTCACCGCCGAATACGGCATGCTCCCTCGCTCCACCAACGATCGGATGGATCGAGAGTCGGTCAAAGGGAAGATCGGGGGACGAACCCACGAAATCTCGCGACTCATCGGCCGCTC
>JALQTV010000052.1 GCA_023268675.1 Saprospiraceae bacterium
GGTTACCTTTCGCTGATTTTGGGAACTAATAATAAAAGTAAGATGAAAATACCCTCCTGGATCAGATCTTTCAACCGCTCGCAAAGCCGAGCCCTCATCTTCTTGCTGTCGGTAGAACTAATATTCCTTATGACTCCGGGGCGAAAGCATCCGGCAGCACTGCCCGACTGGCAACTGGCTATGGATACCCTACACTATGCTCCGCCGGTTGCCCTTCGGGAAAAAGCAGAGGCTGCCTTTGCAAGTCAAAAAAGCTCCCAAAAGGCAGATGTGCGACCCTCTGTAAGCCAAAGGCTCCCAAACAAGCCTCTCCGAAAGAGCGTTTACCACAAAATAGACATCAATGCAGCAGACTCTCTGGAATGGCAGCAATTCAGGGGCATTGGTAAAGTTTTGTCCTCAAGGATTGTCCGCTTCAGGGGAAAACTGGGTGGATTTGCTGAAATAGCTCAGGTAGGAGAAACCTGGGGGTTGGCGGACTCTGTTTTTCAGCACATCCGCCCCCATCTTTTTATTGGCGAGGCACATAAAAAGCTGCCTGTAAACGAGGCTTCTATAGGAGAATTGGTGCGTCACCCCTACATTGACTACGACCTGGCGGTACAAATCGTCCGTTCGAGAGAAAAAAGAGGCCTGTTTAGTGGAGCCTCAGATTTATTGGAAAGGCTAGCAGAAAAAAGCGAACAAATAAAACGCGTCTTGCCGTATTTGAACTGGGGCGCTAACTCTCCCGAAGTGCTGAATCCGGTAACAGATCCAGGGTGAACAATTCCAGTTTTTGTTTTTTCCCCTTCAATTCGATGATTCCTACCCGTGTAGCATTGAAATCACTGGGTGGAAGTTGCAGTTTGTTGAGCAGGTATTTTGACAATAAAATTTTCACTCCGTACTGGTTGCATTGATTTTGTATGCGAGCCGTAGTGTTTACCACATCACCGGAATACACGATGTCTTTTTTGATCACGCCTATTTCGCCTGTAGTAACCCTTCCGCCGTGCAAACCTGCCTTAAACTCCGGTACCAGTCCGTATTTTTCCTGGTATTTGCCGCTCAACTTTTGTATGGCCTCTTGCATTCCGTAAAAACACTTCAGGCAATTGAAATTTCGAAGTCCCTTTTCCACACTCCAGGAAACCACAATTTCATCCCCCACATACTGGTAAACCTCGCCTTCCGAATAGATGATTGGCTTGGTGATATCGCGGAAAAAATCGTTGAGCAAGTTGAAAAAGCGGATATGTCCAAGTCTTTCGGCTATGGTAGAAGAAGAGCGGATATCCACAAACATAAAAATGCGTTCTTCCTCTCTGGGTTTGTGGTACATCCCCAGCAACAACTTCCATAAAACTCCGGTACCATATTTTTCATTCACATGTAGCGAAATGATGGTCAAAAAGACTACGAAAAACCAAAAAATCAGGCTTTTGAGAAAAAAAGGAAGGCTTGCTGTATCAAGGGGGAGAAAAGCCCGGTAAATCACTACCACCAATCCAAAATTGATCAGGGAGATAATCAGGCTATTGACCAGCAAAGCGAAACCAAAAGACCTGTGTCTGACGCGCTCCCGCAGAAAAAAAATAAGGATAGAGCCGGATACCAATCCTGCCATCAAAGAAGAAAACCCTTTGACAAGGATCATCTTATCCAGCTGGTAATGCGTGCCCTTCCCAATCATCTCACTCGCAGATACTGCGTAAATATTCAAAGCATCCAGCGCACCGACAAAAGTCCAGGCAAGGGTAATCATCATCACCTGTCTCATCATCAACCTGAACCTGCCATCCGGGAGAAGCTTCATACCTTCATTGTTATTGAGCTGCAAAGGTAACCATTTGTGGGCTTAGGTAGGTTGAGGTTTAGGCTCAGGGCTTCAGATAAATTCACTACCTTGCAACAATCAAGCACCACACTATGCAGGAAAGACTATTCAAAATTGACACGGCGCTATTGACTCCCCGAACAGTGGTCCGAAGATTCCGGGAGGAGGACGGTCCGGCTGTTTATCAGTTGATTATCGATAACCGTTCGTGGTTGAATGATTTTCACGCTGCCTGGATAGATGCCATTCACAACCCTCCCGATGCCGAAATATATGTTCGAAGGCAACTTGCCGCCTGGCTACTGCAGGAATCTTATCACTTTGGCATCTGGGACAAAGATCAGGCCGGTCTCATTGGGCTCGTGCGCTTATTCAGGTTAAACTGGCAAACGCCCAAGGCAGCATTGGAGTTTTTCATTACCCCGGAATACTCTCAGCAGGGGATCATGACGGAGGTATTGCTTACCATCCTTTCTTTTGCTTTTGACCACCTGAAAATGGAAAAGGTTTCGTTGATGCTGGCCATGGACAATTATGCCGGTCAGCGCCTGGCCCGGAAATGTGGCTTCAGGCGAGAAGGGGATCTTAGGTCTGAGTACCGAAAACCCAGCGGAGAATTGCTGGATATGCAGCTATTGGCAGCTTATGCTTCCGATTTCAAAAAACTTGATGTCTGATTCAAAAACCCGGAAAAAAAGCATCCGGAAAATGTTCCATCATGGGATCCCTTCCAGGGGTCAGTAGCACAGAAACGATATCGAAGCGAAATTCCCCTTCGTGTGCTGCATTTTCCATATACACCTGAGCTGCTTCAACCACCAAAGCTTCCTTTTCAGACGTTACGAAAACAACAGGATGGCCAAATTTGTCATTACTGCGGGTTTTGACTTCAACAAAAACCAGGCAGTCGCCATCTTTGCCAATGATATCCACTTCTGCCCTGCTGTACCGCCAGTTTGTTTCGAGAATTGTCCAGCCTTTGTTCTCCAGAAAGGCTCTGGCAAGAACCTCCCCCTGTTTTCCGGTTGCGATGTGTTTTGCCATTTGCTTACTAATTATCTTGTCTATAAATTTCCACAATTTCAAGCTGACAGACAAGCAAATACAAAATACAAAAAGCCCCCGCAACTGTAGTTGCGGGGGCGCCAAAGTCTGATAACCGATTTAAACTTTATGATTTCTATTTCACAATCATCTTTTTGGTAGCGTGAAGGCCATTGCTTTCCAGTTGGTAGTAGTACAGGCCACTTTGCGGCAAGTCATTTCTGTACAATTCCCAGTTTTGTTTGCCTGCGTTCATCCATTGTACGGATTGATAAACAACCTGGCCTTTGAGGTTAAACACTCTCAGCGATACCTCTCCTGCTACAGGCAGTTCGAAACCAATCAGCGTTTTGTGATCAAAGGGGTTAGGTCTGTTTTGTTCCAATGACAAGCCCTTGCGGTAACTCTCCAGCGATGATTCGGTAAAATTCAGTGCCAGAGGTCTGCTTGATCCACCGTAGGTATAAGCTTCAGCAGGCAGCTGGCGCTCTGTTATAGCCAGGTAGTCACTCAGCTTTCCTGATTGCAAAGCCTGGAATGTCAGCGTAAAGAGCACTGCCTCTTCGGAAGAAACAAATGGGTCTGCTACACTCCAACTGGTCACGAGCACGCCTCTGTCCAGGTCTGTCAATCCGAAATTGTCCATGCTGTAAGCTCCGATTTGTCCGGGTTTGATATCCAGCAATTGCAGGGCTCCTGTTTCGAATTGCAGGGCAAATTGGAATCCATGGGTCTGGCCAAGCTGTTTGGCTGTCACAGGTACTTCGATCGTTGTACCCGCTTCGATTCCCGGATCCTGGATTTCAATTGGCCAAACATTGCCCTCAGATCTGGCTTCGGTAGCCATCAGCTGGTTGGATACGGCAGTATAGTCCACATCTCCCACTTTGATCGCTTTAAAGGAATGTTTGATCTCCTCCAGCGTCAAAGCATTGATTTGAATTGCTTCCGGAAGGCTGTCCAGGAATGGGTTCAGCGGATCGCGGAAAATATGGTTTGCATCGATGAACCTCCAGCAGCTTTTGCCGCCTGGTAATTCCGTATCGATATTTAAGATCAGGCTACGCAATCTCACGATGTCCATTGTTGTGATAGCGCCGGATCGGTCGATATCCGCAGCGATCAATTTGTAAGGTGAATCCAGTGTCTGGATGCCCAGTACGTGTTTAGATATCAGGACAAGGTCAAAAGTAGAGATGCCATTCAGAATATCGTCCTCTTTTTGGGCTGTTATGCTGTAAGTGCCGCCTTTTCGAAGATTATGCAGGGTGAAATCCCCCTTCACGTCTGTCAATGCTTCCATACCCGGCATTCCCTTAACACTTACTTCAACATTCTCAACGGTTCGTCCGTCTTCTGTTACAATGCCCCCTTTCAATGTAGCAACCACAGGTTGGCTGGCAGGGCAAAGCTTCATGTTGTCCTGTATGTCTATTCTGGTGATGCAGAAGTCGCTGTTTCCGAAAGCATCCGTTACCCAGAATTCAATCTCCTGTAAACCAACATCTTCACAGGTGAATACCAACTGGGTATCCTGGGGAGCGGTCATCTGAGTGGTATCGCGTACTCTCAGGGTAAATTTGAGCTGTTCCCTGGGTGTGCAATTGTCAAAGCTGCTGGCATTGAAGGAACGAGCCGTGACAACAGCCATAGCTGAGTTGCCCATATTTACCAGGTTTGCTGTAAGGCCTACGATACAGGTGGGCGATGGTTTTTTACCATCTACTACTTCCACTACAACCTTACAGGTAGTAGTATTGCCACACTTATCAGTAACTGTGAAAGTGACGGTTGTTTTCCCGTAGGGGTACAAACCACTGGCATTGGCTCCTTTCTGGTCGGCATAAGGAGAGTTGTTCGTAATAGAAATCTCATTGCTGCAATCTGTTGCAGTGATAGAAGGCAAGTTGACACGAGCGAACTGGCAACCATTGATCAAGCTTACAACGGTATCCGGGATGCAGTTTACCACAGGTTTCTCGTTGTCTTTCACCTCGATCATCTGTGTATAGTTAAACAAGCCTGTATTGAGGTCTTTGTATTCATTGAAAGCACACCAGTCCATCACAGACCATGTTCTCATTACTTTATAACAAGCTCCGGGAGAGCTCATAAATACTTTATCGGAATAATTGACTGCTATCATACCGCAAGATTCGAAGTTGATAACTGGTCGATCAAAACCGGCGGGCAAATCTCCGGGATCTACTTCAGCACCACACTGATTAGTAGTATAGTTCTGCGGCCAAACGATATCGGAAGCTTCCAGTTTGTCATCCAGAATCACATTGATCGTCTGTACACACTTGGAACTGTTCCCTTTGTCGTCAGTAGCGGTAAAAGTACGTGTGATCCTGCCCGTTCCGCATTCATCCAGGTCAAAAACATCGTTTGAAGTCAAGGTAACCGAACTGCAGTTGTCCATTACCTGAGGTACACCATAAACGTCCAGATCTGTCAGATCATCCTTACAAGTTATAGTAATCGCCGGAGCACACTGTATGGCTGGTGGAATTTTATCTTGCAGGGTAACTGAAGCCGTGCATTCTGAGTATCTGCCAAACAAATCACCTCCCGGCTGCTCCCGTGCCGGATCTACCGGTCCGGAGCCCGGATCCACATCATATACGTGCAGGGTTACGACCCGGGGTCCCATGTCTATTTCGTCACAACAGAAGATCGCCATATCATCGAACCACTCCTGGTAACCATCTACATCAGGTGCATCATCACCATTGATCCCGTCACAGGAAGCAAATTCTACCCTTTTGACTTTGTAATAGACTCTGTCCTGGCAATTGTCAAAACTGCCTTCATCCAGGCTGCTGGCAAAAACAAAAGCATAGCCGGCAGAATTTACCGAGGCAACTACATTTTCGCATACGGCAGCGGGAGTTTCGGTATCTTCAACAGTCACATTGATGGTGCATTCACTGGTGTTTCCACATTCATCAATTGCAATGTAAGTTGCAGAATGGCTGCCTACTTCCACTCCGGAATGAGGTCCTAGACCTGTAGCACCCCAGGAAGTAGTGACGATATAGGTAGGGTTGGCATCGCAATTATCGAATATCGCTCCCGGATCAGGCAAGGTAACTACCCCGGTACAAGTACCCAGACTTGAACCAAAAACCACATCTCCGGGACAGGCAAAAACAGGCGGGGTGTCATCAGAAATGAGGATAAACTGAGATACAATACGGCTTCTGCTGGTGCACTGAACATCGGTCACATTCCAGATGCGTTCGATCTGGTAGCCTATGGTAGTACAAAGGAAGGTAGTATCATCTATATACGAAATCGAAACACCACAGAAATTGTCTTCAGGAATCACGATACCCTGCATGGTCGGCAAACCTGTTATGTCCGGTGATGCGTCTGCATCCACACAGTCCAGGTTAAAGTCAGCAGGAAAGACCAACTCATCCAGGTCTGGTCTTTCCACCAGAATACTCTGGATACATTGTCCCTCATTCCCGTACTCATCCCTGGCAGTCCATATACGACTGATGATATAAGACAGTGGGGAGGCGCAGTCGCCCTCTTCAATAATATCAATGTAACTGACTTCAAGCACATTGGAGCAGTTGTCGGTGATGATGGGTTGACCTATGCTGGCCACACTGGTATCGGCGGTACAAAAGATGGTAGTACCCAGACATTCGAAAACGGGGGGAAGGTTGTCTTCAATCGCCACAAAACCGCTACAGCTCAAAGCTGTCCCCGGGATGGCAGTATCGTCGGTCATGGTATAGCTGAGCGTAAGACCGATATAAGAGGTAGCGTCAAAAACGACTTCGTTGATTCCCTCTACAATGATATTGTTAGAAGGATCTCTGACGATGATGCGCCTGTCAACGGCACAGGTTGCGGGATCTACTATCAATACATCGGCGTTCATAATCGCTCTGCATTGATCATCCACTGCAATGGTCAGGGGGGCAGCGATATCGCTTCCTTTACATTCGAGACTTGTGCACTGTGCCTGAAGCACTTGTGTCGTTCCAACCAACATCCCAATCAGAAGCAGGTTAAGAACCATTTTTAGGTTATCAGATAAAAAGTGTCTCATGGAATATACAGATTTTATAAAAAATTCAAGCTTACTTTCCCGCGGTTGACGCACAACCTTCCGGCATACCAGCGCACGACGAACTACAGCCCGGTGTTGCTGATGCTGCTTTTCCAAAAAGGATAAAATCTGTCAGGGTTATTCTGTACAGGATACAGAATAGTGTTTAGGATTTTTTTTACGGCTTTTGTTAACGGGATGGCCTCGTTACTTTTACAATTACCATATAGAAAAAACCGTGCCAAAAGAAGGTGGGCGCAAAAAATAAAAATATAAAATACTGAAAATCAATATAAAACAAAGATGGGCGAGGCAAAAAAAAGCCCCCCTCCAGTCTAGCTGGGAGAGAGGCCATCCCAAAAACCGATTTAAGTAAACACTTTGAAAACGGTTCTTGTGAATCACATACAATCCAATCGCCTTAAGTCTTTATCATTTTTGGCAATTGCCAAAAATGCATTATAGAAACACTTTGCCTTGTTCAGGCCAAAATGAAATTGTCTGAAACAGAAGGGTGGAATGACATCAGTGATGTCCAACAAATAGTAAGAGAAAATTATGTAGGTAGATAGCTTGGTATGGCAAATTGAAAGGATTTTTTGCCAACTCACCAACAAATATAAATTAATTGCAGGAAATGCCCTATCCTAAAGCAGGTATTTTTGCGTGATTAAAGAATATATAACAAAAAGCCCCTCCGAATTTGCGACTCGGAGAGGCCATCCCAAAAACCAATTGTAATTCTTTTCAGGATTTATGAGCAAGGAAAGTCCTGTGTTTGTTCTTTCGCATCAATAATCAGCATTGTCCACCTTAGATTTTTTATTCTTCAAGTTGAAAGCAAAGGAAATCTCATGAGATCCCATGTTGTACCTTTGAAAGCGCTGAAAAGACAAATCGTAGGAATAATAGAGATAAAAAGAATTGATTTTTGTACCCAAAAGCAGCCCTACAGCCCCCAGAGCCCGATAAGAGATCCCTGTAATGAGTTGGTTGTCGAGAAAACCTGCTTTCAGGTTAAGATCCATCTGGAAGGGTGCATCCTTGATCTGGCGAATCATCAGAGAAGGCTCCAGCGTAAATTTCAGATCGGGCACAACAAATTTGTGCCCAAACTGGAAGATAAAATATTTGAGCAGGCTTTCCTGGTTGGCAGTAACGATCTGGTCGAGGCGGGTCCTGACCAGGTTGGTTACGGTAAGACCTACATAAGTATTTTCATCGATGGTGCTAAAGATACCTAAAGAGGCATCAAAATTACCCTGGCCATTGAGGGCATCTGAAATGATGTCATCTGCCTGGTCAAAAAAGCTCCCTGATGTGATGCCATTGTCCAGTGCCATGCGCTCATAGCGGGTAGCAAAACCCGCACTAATTTTTACTTTTTCCATGACATTGAAGCGAAATGCGTAGCTCATCTGTACACGTGTCCGGGTAAGCTGAGCTGCCGTTTCTGACAAAACTCCCAGACCAAGGCCAAAGGTATTTCCAATAGAACCATTATAATTGACTGCATAAGTTTTTGGCGCATCAGCAAAGCCCGTCCATTGTCCGCGAGCATTCAATTGCAATCGATGCCCTTCTTCAAAACCGGTAGCTGCGGGATTGATTAATATAGGCGTAATGTGGTATTGAGTAAAAACAGCCTCGTCCTGGGCATGAATCCCCTGAAAAAAGCTACAGAGCAGGCTGACGAATAAAAATTTTCTCATGAGTGTGTTAGTTTAGGTTTTGGGAAATGATTTCATGGGTTGCTTATTCGCGAAGCAGGGTAATGGACCCTTTTTTCTGAAGCAAGTTGCCATTGGGATCCTTGTACTCCAGAATATAGTAATACGGTCCCTCCGGTAATTCTTCTCCAAAGGGCGTTTCACCGATCCAGCTATTGTCGTAGTTTTTGGCTTCATACACCAACTGACCCCAGCGATCGTAAATTTCCAGGCGATTATCAGAAAAATCTGAATCTGCACAGAAAATGATGAAGTTGTCGTTCAAACCATCTCCATCAGGAGAAATCACTGAACGCTCTTCCAGGCAGGGGAACCTGCGGTCTTCCACTTCCCCTGTGGCAATTTCTGCTTCACAACCATTGCTGTCGGTCACCTCTACGAAATACGATCCTGGGCACAAGCCGGTAATCTGTACCGTATTGAGAGCATTATCACTGTTCCAGCGATAAGTAAAAGGAGCAGTTCCCCCGCTCACGGTAGCCGTAGCTGTTCCGTCGCAGGATTGCTCGGCAGGGGTCGTAGCCACAACAGCCACTACCGGCTCCGGATTCGGAACGGTGAAAGTCTGACTGGCCTTGCAATTATTGGCATCGGTAGCGGTAACTGTATAATTACCGGGCTGGAGATTGCCAACCAGAGAACCTATAGCTGTATTGTTCCAGGCAAAAGTAAAACCGGTACCAAGCGCTCCACCACTTGCAGCAACTTGTAAGGTACCGTTGTTACCTGCTACACAAGCCGGTGGCGTTGCTGTTCCTTCAATCACAATGGCTGGTGGTTCGGTTACTTCTATTGTTTTCGTAAAGGTACATCCCGTACCGTCAGACACCATAGCAGCATAGGTACCTGCCCCTACATTGCGCAATTCTGCCTCAGTCCCCACCAAGAATCCGTCCTTTGTCCACTCATAAGCAAAATTGCCATCGCTGTTGATACCTGTTGCCCTCAATATAGCATTGGCACCTCCGGGGCAGCTGACAGCATATCCGTCATAATTTGTCAATACATCGACATTGAGTCCCAAATCAGAGGTAGTGTTTACTACGTATGTTTTCGTCAATACCGTGCCCGAAGCTTCTGAAACTTCGAGTTTGTAAGTTCCCATAGGCAGGTCAGCAAGATCCTCAGTTGTACCTACGCGATTGCCTTCCTCGTCTTCCCAAACAAAGCTGTAGGGCTGCTCGCCTCCATTCACTGTTACATCTATGCTTCCATTGGTCATGTCCGGACACTCATTGTCGACAATCACTGAACTGACAGAGAAGGTGCTCAGGTTGATAGGCCCTGTTTCCAGAGTACAACCCCTGTTGTCCGTAACCGTAGCTGCATAGGTACCTTCGCAAAGGTTATTTAATACCAAACCACTGGATCCGTTGTCCCAACTGGCAGAATAGGGAGAATTACCTCCTTCAATAATTAATTGAATGGCTCCGGTACAACCTGGTGCATCCGTATCGTGCAGTACGTCTGCTCCCATCAGGACAATTGGCTCAGGCTCTGTGATGCTCTCCTGGCCATTGACACTCGTACCACTTTTATCTGTTACGGTAAAACTATAAGTTCCCGGTGCAAGGGCTGTTCGGGTAAGCAAACCCGTAGAAGAAGGAAATGCCTGACCATCAGAGAAACTGGCAGTATAAGGAGGTGTCCCTCCAAAAATAGAGATATTGATCTGTCCGTTATTTTGGCCGGTACAGGCCACATTTTGAACGGTACTCTGAATAGCCAGAGGAGCTGATTTGAAAGTCACCTCGAAACAGGCTTCCAGCGTACAGCCATTTTGATCACTGATCACAGCACAATGTACCCCTACCCCTGCATTCTCCAGCGTCAATCCGGTCGTTCCATTGTCCCAGGTAATAGAATAAGGTGCCGCTCCACCGGAAACACTCAGCGTAACAGAACCATTTTTATTGCTCACAATCCCTTCAACCTGAGTCGTTGTGGCAGATACATTGATTGCAGGATACGCCACTAAAGCCTCCGAAAACGTCTGGGTAGCCCCTGACTGATCTGTTACGGTCACACTATAAGTACCTGCTGTCAGGTTGGATATTTTTGAAGAAACAGAACCGGTATTCCAGCGATAGGTATAAGGTGTAGATCCTCCGGTGGGAATAACTTCGATCGATCCGCTGCCTTCTTCTCCACAAGGTCTTGTTATTTTGGTTTGCGCGATGCGAAAAACACTGGTGATCGTCACACAGGCCGAAGCGGTACATTGATTCTGGTCTGTGACTGTCACACAATATTCACCTGCCATGTCCAGATTCGAAAGTACGGCCTGAGTAGAGGTAAAGCCTACAGGGCCTGTCCAACTGTAAGTATAACCCGGAGTCCCTCCGGTAACACTCAACTGCACTGCACCATCTCCCCCATCCATCACATTGGTCCCTATGATGTTTGTAATATTCAGTCTGGCCGGCTGGGTAATGTTTACCGGACCTGATACCGCTGTACATGCATTCGCATCCGTTACTGTCAGTGTATAAGTACCGGGAGCCAGATTACTCTGAACCGCCCCATTGGGCAAACCATTGTTCCAGCTAAATGAAAGTGTGCCCACACCTCCCGATGCACTGGCGGTAATGCTTCCATCGTTGGCACCAAAACAGCTGACATTGCTGACATCCATGCCCCCAAGGACTATTTCCGGGCCCTGGTCGATCGCATAGGTACCGGTAGTTGTCAGTGAGCTTAGCGCATCTGTCACTGTAACACTATAAGTACCGGCAGGAACAGCCGACAAGGTTGCTCCGGTGCGATTTTGGTAGCTCCAGCGGTAAGTATAGTTTCCAGAACCATCTGCCACAGTGAGGGCGATAGAACCGGTAGATCCTCCAAAACAAGAAACATCCGTTATTGAAGCATTGCTGATTCGGGGTGGCTGGATCTGACCTACCGTGACCGTACCATTTTGGGTATCAAACGCCACATTGCTCTGATTTCCATCTGTTACCAGGATTTGCGTAGGAGAAGATACAAAACTCACATCTGAATCTGCTTCTGCCAACACGGTAAAACAAACCTGCATGATCGTCGTTCCATCCGCAACATTGATACCCGCCGTAGAGGGTGCTGTCCAAAGGAAGGTCATGCGCCCCGTAGGTACGCTCCCCTGCCCGGGAAAACCAAAGTACTGGTCCAGAAACTGCGACAACAATCCGCTGAGGTTCAAATTCTTCACCTGATCAAAACGAAGGATGGAAGGATTGTACCCTACTGTAAATTGTAAACCCAGAATATTATTGAAATTATATACATTCAAATCCAGACATACCTGATCACCCACAGACATCGTAACCTCGTCACTCAGTTCCAGCGTGAAGTTATCATACCCAGTACCACCACCGCCGCCGGTATCGCCACCTATGGTGATCACTCCCGGGTCTGTAGCTGCCGACAAGGGCTGGGAATTGGAATCTGATACCAGGATCTGCGTAGGATCATTTACAAACGTTACTGACGTAGATGCACTGCCTGTAACATTAAAACAAACCTCAAACATGACAGTCCCGTCTTCCAGGTTAACTGGATTAGCCCCGGGAGCTGTCCACAAGAAGGTAATCCGATTAGACGGCACTGCTCCCTGACCCGGCAAACCAAAGTTCTGGTCTATGAATACATCAAACAAGCCAATAGAGGTATTCAGGTTCTGCACCTTTGCATATTGTAAAGAAGAAGGGTCAAATGCCAGTGAAAACTGTGTGCCCAATATGCCCTGAAACTTATGTGCACGCAACTTCAGACACACCTGATCGCCCTGACTTGCCGCTACGTCGGTCAATTCTATGGTCAGATTATCAAAGTTTTTTTCCGTGACAACGGGATCTGTCCCGCCGCCTGTACCGCCACTGCCTACCGTAATGGTAGCATCATTGGTCACCACGGGTATTGCCTGAGAATTGGCATCGCTCACCAATACTTGTGTCGGGGTATTGGCAAATGACACCGTAGTACTCGAACTACCGGAAACGGTAAAGCATATTTCAAAAAGCACCGTTCCGTCGGCCAGCGATACAGGATTGGCTCCCGGAGCTGTCCAAAGGAAGGTCATCCGATTGTTGGGTACTGCTCCCTGTCCCGGCAAACCAAAATTCTGGTCTATAAACACATCAAATAAACCAATAGAAGTATTCAGGTTTTGGACACCCTCAAACTGCAATAGTGTATTGTCAAAAGCTATACTAAACTGCGTACCCAAAACGCCTTCGTAGTTGTATACACGCACGGGAAGGCAGATTTCCTGGCCCTGGGTGGCACTTGCAACATCGTCTATCTGCAAGGTCAGGTCTGTTCCTGTAACGGGGTCTCCACCCCCACCACCAGTGCTGCTCCCTGTCGTAATGGTTCCATTGTTCGTCGCAAAAAGCAAAGGTTGAGAGGCTGCATCACTCACAAGAATTTGTGTCGGGGTATTGGCAAAAGCTACTTCCGTATCCGTAGAACCCAGCATCGTGAAACAGACTTCGAACAAAACTGTACCATCCGCAAGATCCACAGCATTGGCACCGGGAGCCGTCCAAAGGAAGGTCATCCGGTTGTTGGGTACTGCTCCCTGACCGGGAAAACCAAAGTTCTGATCCTTGAATACATCAAACAAGCCAATTCCATTGTTCAGATTCTGAACATCATCGAATTGTAGCTTCGTATTGTCGAAAGAAAGGCTGAATTGCGTACCCAGTACATTGGAAAAATTATCTACCGTAACAGCCATACAAACCTGGTCGCCCTGCGCCACCCCGGTCTTATCCTCCAGGCTTATGGTAAGGTCTGTCGTGGTAGTAGTCCCTCCACCACCGCCACCGGTACTGCCGCTATCCCCCACATTATCTACCGTACTATTTTCAGTAGTGAAAGAAATAGGCTGAGAAGAGGCATCGCTTACCAACACCTGCGTAGGCGTGTTGTTGAAAGCAACTTCTGTATTACTGGTTCCCAAGACGGTAAAACACATTTCAAACAAAACCGTACCATCCGCAAGGTTCACGGCATTGGCGCCGGGAGCCGTCCAAAGGAAGGTCATTCGGTTG
>JALQTV010000530.1 GCA_023268675.1 Saprospiraceae bacterium
GATGACTTCTTCTCAAACGAGAAGTCCACGGTTCTTGGAAGCGATGATGTGCTCAGCATTGTGCACACCGCAGCCGACGGGACCAGGATAGAGCTGAAGAAGAATCTCAAGGTGTTGGCTGGCGAAATCGTGGACGCAACCTTCATGAACGCGACCGCTCTGAATGCATTCCTAAAGGACACGGTCGAGACCGCTAAGCGCGACGATGTGCTCTACTCGGTTCACCTAAAGGCAACGATGATGAAGGTCAGCGACCCGATTCTCTTTGGCCATGTGGTCAAAGTATTTTTCGCAGATGTATTTGCCAAGCATGGAGCTGCTCTTGAGGAAGCTGGCCTAAGCGCCAATGACGGCCTCGGAACGATTCTTTCCGGCCTTGCAAATGTTTCAGGAGGCGATGAAATCATTGCTGCCTTCCACGAGCAGATTGCGGCCGGCCCCCGCCTGAGCTATGTGAATAGCGACAAGGGAATCACCAACCTGCACGTCCCATCGGATGTCATCGTTGACGCATCCATGCCGGCGCTGATTCGCAACGGTGGAAAGCTTTGGGATGCAAACGGAGACGAAGCGGAGACTCTGGCGGTTATCCCAGACTCTTGCTACGCGGGTGTTTACCAGTCCACCATCGAAGACGTCATTGCCAACGGTCCACTCGACCCCGCAAAGATCGGCTCGGTTCCGA
>JALQTV010000531.1 GCA_023268675.1 Saprospiraceae bacterium
GAACTACAAAGACTTCGATATTCAGGAAGAGTACCACCCAGATTGGGATAAATTTAATATCTGGCGTTACGTATCTAAGGTTACTGAACCAACGATTCGTGCCTACTCAATGGCTAACTACCCAGAAGAGAAGGGCGTGGTTAAGTTCAACATTCGTGTTGCTACACCACCTCCAGGTCGTGACGATCTACCTCCAGGTATCATGTCATCATACGTGTTCAGCCTTAAGCCAGGCGATAAGATCGATGTGTACGGTCCATTCGGTGAGTTCTTTGCTCGTGATACTGAAAACGAGATGGTATTCATCGGTGGTGGTGCGGGTATGGCGCCTATGCGCTCGCACATCTTCGATCAGCTTAAGCGTCTAAACTCTAAGCGTAAGATCTCGTTCTGGTACGGTGCTCGTTCAGTTCGTGAAGCCTTCTACAATGAAGAGTTTGACCAGCTACAGGCTGAAAATGAGAACTTCCAGTGGCACCTAGCACTGTCTGATCCACTTCCAGAAGATAACTGGACGGGTCTAACAGGCTTCATCCACAACGTTCTTTATGAGAACTACCTACGTGACCACGAAGCGCCAGAAGATTGTGAGTACTACATGTGTGGACCTCCAATGATGAACCAGGCAGTAATCAATATGCTGCTGGATCTCGGCGTAGAACGTGAAAACATCATGCTT
>JALQTV010000532.1 GCA_023268675.1 Saprospiraceae bacterium
TGTCCATTTGTCATTAATCGGGGTGATGTAACCTAACTGCAGCGCTAGTTTCCACCTGTTTTCACCTAAAGCATTTATATCTTTATTATGGTCATATGTGCCTGTAGGCAGATATAACCAGGGAGTAAAGGCTAAAGCTTTTTTGCGTTCAGGGTCCTGTATTAAGTGGATAGTCGGGTTGATTATTAAATCACCGATACCATTCTCTGATTCAAGGCCAGCAAGGTCTCCCCCGGTTCGTATTTCACCAAAGGGCAATAAGAACTGATTGGCAATAGTGAAGTTGCCTACATCCATAAAGTTGACTGCTCGGAAAATCCCCACATCAGCATCTAAGTCCGCATTACTGCTCAACTTATCACCGTTAACATAAAGGTTGCTGCCAGATGTGTGCTGCAAATATAGAACGGCTAAGTTAGTGCCGTCCGGCAGCCGTGTGTAATCACCCGCATCAACAGTTATCGCAGACACCTGCAGACTCATGGCGGCCAAAGCTGTGCCGCAGAACCCTATCATTCCAATATGTTTATTCATTGTATTTACTCACTTGTTATTGGTTGTCGGACTTCACATCGCCAGCAACTCACTGAGGTGGCTGTTTATCTGCTCGTAATAACTGGGTTCCAGACCGAACAGGCCCAGATGTCCCCACAGGCTT
>JALQTV010000533.1 GCA_023268675.1 Saprospiraceae bacterium
CCCGAAACAGCAATTACTGTGGCAGCGGTTTGAGGGTTAATAGAAAGTTCGACCGAGCTAAGGGTTCCTTGTGCAATAGCCTCAAATAAATCAACTACATCACTTTCAATTCTTGGGAAAACCACCTCGGTTTCGGGGTCTCCCATTCTAACGTTATACTCTATGACATACGGCTTACCCTTTACAACCATTAGGCCAATAAAAATGATGCCTTTGTAATTGTAATTCTCAGCCTTCACTCCATTAACAGTTGGTTTAACCACTTCGTTTTCAATCCTTTCGAATAATTGGTCGTCTACGAAGGGTACAGGAGAAATGGCTCCCATACCGCCCGTGTTAAGGCCGGTATCTCCTTCGCCAATTCTTTTGTAATCCTTCGCCAAGGGGAGAATTTGGTAACTACCCGTGTTGTCTACTAGAACAAAGCAGCTACACTCGATTCCATCTAAAAACTCTTCGATAACTACTTTTTGTCCGGCTTCACCAAAACTATTATGAGTTAAAAATTGAGCCAACTCGTTTTGTGCTTCGGCTAACTTGTCTAAAATAAGAACGCCTTTGCCCGCAGCTAATCCGTCTGCTTTAAGCACATAAGGAGGGTTCAAGGATTCTAAGAATTTATAGCCCTCCTCAATATTTTCAGAAGTAAAGGTTTG
>JALQTV010000534.1 GCA_023268675.1 Saprospiraceae bacterium
CCCTGTATTTAATAACTCCTTGACAGAATGTTGTGTCGGTTTGGTTTTCAACTCTTTCGCAGCACTCAAATACGGAATCAACGTCAGGTGAATCGACACACAGTTATCTGTACCTAACTCCCAACGCAATTGCCGCAAGGCTTCAAGATAAGGCAGCGACTCAATGTCGCCCACCGTGCCGCCTAATTCTGTAATGACAATATCATATTCGTTTGAACTGCCCAGTATCTGAACTCTCCGTTTGATTTCGTCGGTAATGTGAGGAATGACCTGTACCGTCTTTCCGAGATAGTCGCCTTTTCGCTCTTTATTAATGACCGTCTGATAGATTCGTCCTGTCGTGACGTTGTTTGCTTGAGAGGTAGGAATGTTCAGAAAACGCTCGTAATGACCCAAGTCTAAGTCCGTCTCAGCACCGTCTTCGGTGACGAAACACTCGCCGTGTTCGTAAGGATTTAAGGTACCAGGGTCAACATTTAGATAAGGGTCAAACTTTTGGATAGTAACCCGAAAACCCCGTGATTGTAATAGTTTGGCTAAGGATGCCGCTATAATTCCCTTCCCCAAAGAGGAAGTTACTCCGCCCGTAACAAATACGTATTTTGTCATTTTTTTATTAATGAAAAACGAATAACAACTAAGTCATTGTTGCTGC
>JALQTV010000535.1 GCA_023268675.1 Saprospiraceae bacterium
CAAGGTGGATTTATTTCTATCATGCAAGAGATGATGATGAAACGTAACGTTTGGTTTACTTTTGCTAAAAAACCGGGCAGTAAAGATGTTGGTATTCGCCCCATTAAAGATAAAGTTCACAGATTTGTTACTGGTGTACAACCAAAGTTTAAACAAAATAAAGTATGGTTACCAAAACCTGAATTAGCTAGTTTAATATCTCCACGATTACTTACTTTAGTTGAGGAACTGATTCATGAACTCAGTAGGTTTACTATGGCTGGTGGAGTAAAGTCTTTAGCACATGATGACGCTATTGATTTACTTAACCAATTATCTGAAATGGAAATTTATACCCCTTCAGGTGAAGCAGATTTAAGTATTACTGAAGTTACTAGTGACGGTCTTATCTGGGAATCTATATTAGATGACGAAGACGATTTTTCCCAAAACTTAAATACTATATTTTAATTTGACTTTGTAGGCAAAAACAACTATAATTATTAAATAGCCCTGCTGTTTTATAGTTAGGCATTTACAGGAACTAATATGACATTACAAGAAATAGTGGATGCCGCACGTTATAGTGAACTTCATGGTGTGGCTATGAAAGATAACAATGCGGCAATAATTACATTTATTAATTTAGGGATGCTAGAGTTGTATAAGCG
>JALQTV010000536.1 GCA_023268675.1 Saprospiraceae bacterium
ATCTGTGAAAATCTGTGGATCCTCAATCGCCTCCTTCCAATATCTCCTTCACCGCTGCAACCGACAACTCCACCAATGGAGCAATTTCCTCCGCCTCAAACCCCCTACTGTGCATCCGATGAACCGTTTTTACTTTTTCGAGGTAAATTCCTTCTTCTTTACCTTCTGCCTTACCTTTTTCCATTCCTTTCTCCATTCCTTTCTCCATTCCTTTTTCCATCCCTTTTTCCATTCCCTCTTCAATCAACTTGTCATAAAATGATTTGAATGTTGTTGCCATGTCCGGTGTAATTTGTTGAATGATTTGTTCTTTGGAATAATCAGCTTTTAAAAGCATAAATATATAAACAGCAAGGGCTTCTGAGGAGTTCCCGCTGGGAAAGTTCCTCGCAATGAGATCCAGATGGAAAAACAGCAATGTTGGGTTGTGGCTGTGCCTTTGGGTCAACAACATCGCCCGCAGCAGCGTGAATTCCACAGCCAGGATCTCCGCAACACTCATCTCGTTGATGTTGCGAAACAGAAAAGGAATTTGTAAGAAATACGCTTGAATATCCTCGAAGTCCGGACCAAACAATTCCGCAAATGACTTCGCCCTCCATTTAGCTCCTCCGTGATAGACCACCAGCGGCAAAATAG
>JALQTV010000537.1 GCA_023268675.1 Saprospiraceae bacterium
CAATGCGTCACGCCAGGGCTTGGCGCTTCCAGCACACAAGGACGTCCGGAGACTTTCGCATAGGCCTCGGCAGCGAATGAAGCCGTGCGTTCGTCTCTCGCCAATACAAATTCAATGTTTGAATTCTGTTTCCATTCTTTGTACCAGCCAATCGTCGTCTCACCTGGCAGACCGAAGACGTGCGTGACGCCATGCAACTCCAGCATCTTGAGGATCGCCTGAGCCCCATTCATTGTTTCATTCACAGTTATCTCCTACTTGCACCGATTCTCATCTGTACTCTACGTTGAATACAGAGCTAAATGCAATAAATTTTTGGGTCCGGATTGATTTCATCACACGCTCCCTATTCTCGACTATCAATAGCAAATTCAATGCACTGAGCACGGTCTCGAAAGACGTAAAACCTTCCTCTGCCAGTCACATCCCAAACATGACACGCCTGTCGCGCAGACCGCTGCCCTAATTTGGCGCTCTAGCGAACGCCTGAGCAAGCCGTGAAACTGATGTGTTGAAGGGGCGTCTTGATTGCTTTGGATGCGGTCCGTCAAAGCAGCCTTGTGGGCTTAAATCAAGATTTCCAGAGCGACAAACAATCATGAGTCTGCCAACTCTTCCTTATCACTGATTGCTCGTG
>JALQTV010000538.1 GCA_023268675.1 Saprospiraceae bacterium
GCCGCGCGGGCTCAAGGTAGGCCTTGCCGGTGCTCATGCGCACGCCGTTGCGCGTGTTCATGCGGAAATAGCCTGCGCCCCGGTTGTCCCCCTGGTTGAAATCTCGGGTGCGTTCGATGCCGCAGGCACCAGCAGCTTCGATGAAGGCATCAGAAAGAGGGTCTGTCGGCAGGTCCGAAATCCAGAGCGGCCCGCCTTGACCATCGGCGTCGCCTTTAGGGTGCTCGGCATGCATGGCGCGTTGGAAATAGGGCAGCACCTGGTCCCAACTCCAGCCTTCGTTGCCCAAAGCGGACCACTGCTCATAATCCTTGCGATGCCCACGCAGATAAAGCATGCCGTTGATCAGGCTCGACCCGCCCATGCCTTTACCCCGAGGCCAGGGCAGTTGGCGGTCTGCCATTTCAGGATCGGGATCGGTTTGGAAGCCCCAGTCGAACTTGGGGTGTCCCACCGTTTTGAAATAGCCGATGGGAATGCTGAGCCAAGGGTACCTTGAGGGCTTGCCGGCTTCGATCAGCATGACCTGCAGTTTCGGGTTTTCGCTCAGGCGTGCGGCCAAGACGGCGCCGGCCGAGCCGGCACCCACCACCACCACATCGGCTTGCCAGTTGGGATCAATGACCATG
>JALQTV010000539.1 GCA_023268675.1 Saprospiraceae bacterium
AAATATAGGACTAAAGGCTTTCCGTAAAATTCAGATAATTGACGAAGATTACCTTGACTATCTGGCAAAGAAAAGTTTTTAACCACAGTTCCAATGGACAACATAAAAGACATCCTTTCTTTTTTAATATGATGTGTTTATTATATAACACCCTTACATCTATCTATTCTTTTAAAATAATTTCACTTAATTCATCCATAAAAAAAAAGAGGCTTTAGCCTCTTTATTGACTTTTTGGTGCGGGTGACAGGAGTTGAACCTGCACGCCGTAAGGCGCTAGATCCTAAGTCTAGTGCGTCTGCCAATTTCGCCACACCCGCGCAAAAGTCATTATATATGTTTTAAGGTTTCTTGTCAACGGTTTTTCTTGAGTCGTTTTTTGACACTAAAATATAGAATACCGGCGAATATTCCTGCAGTCGCATATAAACCGTATTGAATGGATTTTTCCTCTAGAGGATGATTCACTTGGATTTGCATCACTCCTTCATAGGTTTCATTATTAATGGAGACATCGTAATAAATTTCATAGTTTCCTGGTGTTGATTTCGATCTTGCATATGTATTAAGTACAATATCAAGATCATCATAAGGCATATTTAGTTGATTGAGATATGCATCGA
>JALQTV010000053.1 GCA_023268675.1 Saprospiraceae bacterium
AGTGAGCAGTGAGCAGTGAGCAGTGAGCAGTGAACAGTTCACGGTTTACTGTTCACCGTTTACTGTTCACGGTTTACTGTTCACCGTTTTCGACTTTTTCTGGAAAAATGGGACAATAGGAGACATCAGCGTGTCTTAGCAAATGACTAACAGTATTTTTAGAGGAATTCAAAATACTGTCATGGAGAATAAGCATCTATCCCCACATAAAAACCTGAAGGCATGGAAATCTGCGATGAATTTAGTACAAAAGGTATATTTATTGACAGATACATTCCCCAACACAGAGCGGTATGGGTTGGTCGCTCAAATGCGAAGAGCTGCTATTTCAATACCTTCGAATATAGCCGAAGGGGCTAATACCGCAACAAAAAAACACTTTGCGCACTTTCTCACTTTAGCTCTGGGTTCGTTATCAGAATTGGACACACAGCTTGAATTGAGCAAATTGCTCAATTTTGCTCCCGACCAAAACTGTTTCGATATAAATGAATGCATGGAGACTACAAAAAAGCTGGTTTATGGCCTGCGAAAATCTTTATTGGAGCAGTGAGCAGTGAGTAGTGAGTAGTGAGTAGTGAGCAGTGAGTAGTGAGCAGTTTACCGTTCACGGTTTACGGTTCACGGTTCACTGCAAAAAAAAGTCTCTCCGAAAACCGAAGAGACTCAATTGCGCTCAAAATAACTAAAGCACAACAGTGTGCCAAATAGTTAGATCTTTCTCCGGAGGAGATATTTTTATCAGAAATGATAGCGTTTGAAGGCTTCCATGGCTTCGTATTCTGCCAATCCCAATTTGTCGTAAATTTCCGCAGTAGCCCTGTTTCTTGCTTCGGACCGCTGCCAAAACTCTCTGGCATCGCTACCCGGGAACAAAGGGCGGTCTTTTTGAGACTGGTGTTTGAAAATCGCACGGCGCTTTTTCATCAGCTCATCGGGACTGATGGGTACCGACATTTCAACGTCTTCAATATCCCATTCCTGCCATGCGCCGCGGTAAAGCCACAAATAGCAATCGTCAATCCAGCTCTCTTTTTTACATTGATCAAGTGCCATGAAAATAGCGTTGAGGCAGACGCGGTGTGTCCCGTGGGGATCTGATAAGTCGCCTGCGGCAAAAATTTGGTGTGGCCTTACCGCCTGGAGCAATTCTACTATAATATCTATATCTTCCTTGCCTACCGGTTTCTTCTTAACCAGTCCGGTCTCATAGAAAGGCAAATCAAGGAAATGTACATGTTTGTCTTCTATCCCGACATAGCGACAGGCAGCCTTTGCCTCCCCCCTTCGGATCAATCCTTTGATTTTTTGCACTTCCGGGGGATCGATATTCCCCGGCTGCTTGCTTTTCAATTTTTCCCGAATAGACAAAAACATGGATTTGGTCACCTCAGGGCGCAGTCCAAAAACTTCGTGATAATCGTTGACAAAATCAGCAAAACGCACTACGTCCTCATCAAAAACAGCAATGTTTCCGGAAGTCTGATAAGCAACATGTACTTCATGCCCCTGATCGTGCAGCCGAATCAGCGTTCCTCCCATAGAAATCACATCGTCATCGGGGTGAGGACTGAAAACAATCACCCTCTTCTTTGCGGGCTCTGCACGCTCTGGTCTGTGCGTATCATCGGCATTCGGTTTGCCACCGGGCCAGCCCGTGATGGTGCGCTGCAGCTGATTAAAAATTTTGATGTTGATATTATAGGCTGTATCGTATTCGGTAACGAGATCAGTCATCCCATTGTCCATATAATCCCGGTTGGTCAACTTCAAAATCGGTTTTTCCAATTTAAGGCTGAGCCATGTTACGGCGCGTTTGATCAATCGGTCATCCCAGGCAACCTCCCCAAGTGTCCAGGGCAGTTTAACACGGGTTAGCTGGGCAGAAGAACCATCATCCAGCATGACTGCTGCATTGGGATGTCGCTGCAGATAGGTTGCCGGTACCGAGTCCGAAACCTCTCCTTCTACAGTACGAGCGATGATGGAGGCCTTGTTTTCACCCCAAGCCATCAGGATCACCCGTTTCGCTTCCATGATAGTACCTACACCCATTGTAATAGCCTTGGTAGGGACGTTTTCTTCTCCGAAGAAATCACTGGAAGCATCCAATCTGGTAATATAATCCAGGGTAATCAGACGGGTGCGGGATTCCATACCTGATCCCGGTTCGTTGAAACCAATGTGACCGGTGCGACCTATGCCCAATATTTGGAGGTCTATCCCTCCAAAGCGCTGGATTTTTTCTTCATAAGCCTGGCAGTACTGGTGTACGTCCTCCTTTTCCAGAGTGCCATCCGGTATGTGAATGTTTTCGGGCTTTACATCTATGTGATCAAACAAATAGTCGTGCATGAAACGCACGTAGCTTTGCAGATCATCCGGATGCATAGGAAAATGAAGGTGACCACATTGGCGAAGCTCAATCCATCTTCCTCATGCATGCGAATCAGTTCCGCATAAACAGTTTTCGGGGTCGAGCCGGTAGCCAGTCCTAAAACGCAATGCTCTCCTTTGCTTGCCTTGTCCCGGATCAACTGAGCGATCTCTTCTGCCACTGACCGGGAAGCAAGAACAGAGGTTTCATAAATTTGTACAGGAATTCTTTCCTTACGTTGGATAGCATTCATTTATTGTAGGATTAGATACAGTGCATAATTAGCAAAATTCTCAATTTCCTGCAATTTAATCTGCATTAATTCCCATTTTTTTTCGCAATCTTGCATTTTTTTGCAAGATTTTGCGGAAATTGGGAATTGAACGGACAACTCAGCTATGCTTAAAAAAGAAAGACAGGCACTGATTTTAAAAGAAATCAGTCTGCACAACAAAGTTTTGCTTACTGATCTCAGCGAGCGTTTCGACGTATCTGAAGATACAGTTCGCCGTGACCTACAAGAATTGGCTGATGCCAAACAATTGATAAAAGTCAGAGGTGGCGCTTTATCAAAGTCTTATCAAACCTATGCTTTCAAAGGTAAGAACATCTATGCCTACAAAGAAAAAACACTGATTGCACAGAAGGCAATCAGCCTCCTCAAAGATGGGATGCTGGTATTGATCGGCGGTGGTTCTACCAACGTAGAGTTGGCACGAATTCTGCCTCCGGACCTAAAAGTTACCTTCCTGACCAACAGCCTCCCTACTGCCCTGATGCTTTCCGAGCACCAGGAATCCGAGGTAATATTCATCGGCGGCCACCTATCCAAAGCTTCCAAAATCACCATAGGTGGCGACGTAATTCATTTGTTGAGAGAGATCAGACCTGATCTATGTTTTTTGGGGGTAAACGGCATTGATCCTGCCGAGGGGGTTACTGACTCAGACTGGGAAGTCGTGCGGGTGAAGAAGTCCATGCTCAGGGCCTCTGGCAGAGTCATATTGCTTACCATTTCCGAAAAGCTGAATTCAACCCAAAAAATTAAAATTTGTGACCTATCTGAGGCAGATACGCTGATCACAGAATTGGATCCCGGCGACAATCGTCTGGACAGCTACCGCCAAATTATACAAATAATGTGATTTGTGCTACACAAATTTAAAAATAAACAGTAGTACATTTATAGCGCTTTTGAGTGTTTTCGCATAGAAGCTGGGCAAATAACACTCAAATCATTTTTTGCGAAGCAACAAATAATAGCATGGACGTAGAAATCCTCTCCCGCATACAGTTTGCGCTGACTGTAGCTTTCCATTACATTTATCCTCCTCTCAGTATTGGTCTTGGTTTTATCATGGTTTTCATGGAAGGGCGATACCTTTGGACAAAAAACAAGATATACCATGATATGGCCAGGTTCTGGACCCGCATTTTTGCTTTGACTTTTGGCATCGGAGTAGCTACAGGTATAGTGATGGAATTTGAATTTGGAACCAACTGGGCGACCTACTCCCGTTATGTAGGAGATGTTTTTGGCAGTGCGCTGGCGGCTGAAGGCATCTTTGCATTTGCTCTGGAAAGTGGTTTCCTTGGCATCCTGCTATTTGGCTGGAACAGGGTATCCCCAAGAGTCCACTTTATTGCTACACTTGGAGTATGGCTGGGGTCCATGTTTTCTGCGGTATGGATCGTTGTGGCCAATTCCTGGCAACAAACACCTGCCGGTTTTCACATCGTCGGTGAGGGCATGGATGCAAGAGCCGAGATCACTGATTTTTGGGCCATGGTTTTCAATCCTTCCAGTATTGACAGGCTCACCCACGTCTGGATAGGCGCCTTTCTTGCCGGAGCCTTTCTTGTGATGAGCGTACACGCTTGGTATCTACTCAAAAATAAGCATGTTTTATTATCTAAAAAAGCCTTTACCATTGCCTTAATCGTAGCGTCTGCAGCTTCCCTTGCTCAATTGCTCACCGGCCACCACTCTGCAGAAGGAGTAGCTGACAACCAACCGGCAAAACTGGCTGCTCTGGAAGGGCATTTTGATAGTCTGGCTGCAGCTGATATGTACATCATGGGATGGGTAAACAAAGAGGACAAAAAAGTTACCGGCATCGGCATTCCGGGAGGTCTAAGCTTTTTACTCCACGGAGACTTTGATACTCCGGTCATTGGGTTAGATGCTTTTCCGGAAGAAGACCGACCTTCTGCTGTTAATGCAGTATTTCAATTTTATCACCTCATGGTCGCTATCGGCATGACCATGATAGGGTTGACCTTGCTATCGCTGTTCTTTTTGATTCGAGGCAAACTTTTCCAGCAACGCTGGCTGTTATGGATTTTTGTATGGGCCGTATTTTTACCTCAGATTGCCAACCAGGCAGGGTGGTTTGCCGCAGAAATGGGCAGACAGCCCTGGGTGGTATATGGCCTGTTGCGCACTTCAGATGCACTTTCCGACGCTGTAACGGCCAATCAGGTGTGGTTTTCACTGATTTTATTTACCGTAGTATATACCATTTTGTTTTCCTTATTTTTATATCTGTTGAACAAAAAGATAAAGGCCGGTCCCTATCACCATACTGATGACGATCACTCACGCATCCAGGAAGAACGGATCAAAGCAATTTCTCAGGCATAAAAGACATAGCTCATGGCAACATTTTTGGGACTCGATTATCCCTCCCTTTGGTTTTTGGTAGTCGGTGGTTTGTTTTCGGGCTATGCCATTTTGGATGGCTTTGACCTGGGTGCCGGTGCACTCCACTTATTTCTCAAAAAAGAACAAAGCCGGAGACTCGCACTCAATGCAGTCGGCCCGGTATGGGATGGAAACGAAGTCTGGCTGGTTATCGGTGGTGGCGCCCTTTTTGCAGGGTTCCCGCCCGTTTACGCCACCCTGCTTTCTTCCATGTATATCCCTTTCATTCTCTTTTTGGTATTGATCATATTTCGGGCTATTTCCATAGAATTTCGAAGCAAAGAACCCATGGCCTGGTGGCGACGAATGTGGGACATCTCTTACAGCGCTTCCAGCATCGGAATAGCTGTATTACTGGGAATTGTACTGGGAAATGTACTGCTCGGATTTCCACTGGGAGAAAACTACAATATAAGCGGGCACTGGCTACAATTTCTCAATCCCTATGCACTAATGGTAGGACTGAGTACGCTTGCATTGTTTTCCATGCATGGAGCCATTTACCTCACCATGAAAACAGAGGGAAGGTTGTTTGTGAAAATCAATCTGCTACTAAGAAGAGCAACCATTTTTTTCGTAGTAAGTTTTGGAATTACTACCCTGTACACCTTGTTGTACATCCCTCACTTATCTGATCGATTCAAGCAATCCCCTATTCTTTTCATCATTCCGCTGGTAGCATTCCTAAGCATTGCCAACATTCCCAGGCTTGTCAGCCAAAAAAGATACCGCATGGCCTTCTTTTTTTCCTCTCTGACGGTAGCCGTACTTTTGGGTCTCGTAGCCATAGAGTTGTATCCTGTACTCCTCCTGTCTAATATTGCTCCCGAATACAGTCTCGATATCTACAAAGCCGCCGCTTCTGAAAAATCATTGGGCATCATGCTTCTGATTGCAGCCATTGGCGCGCCGCTTGTACTTTCCTACACCGCTTTTGTATTCTATACCTTCAAAGGCAAAGTTCATCTCGATGAACACAGCTATTAGAAGCTATCTCAAAATTATCCTTTGGGTTCAAAACAATTGCGCGGACATTGGGCATGCCAACATCCGCGCAATCCGTTAATTTATGTCGAACCCGATCTTAGAATCGAATCGGAATTTCAACGTAGGTTTTGTCCCAGCCCATAATCATCAGGGCGCCTTCTTCATCAGCGTCAAAAGCGATAGAAAATTCTTCGATTACTTTTGAAGCCTTTTGCACCATGGCATTGTAACGAAGCAAGTCTTTTGCTTCATCGTAAGAATAAGCTCCCCATGCATCCAGGTCCCTATTCAGGATGAGCGTCCATTTGTCTTCCTCAGGAACAATAAAAAGAGAGTAAGTACCCGCAGGAACTGACGTTTCGCCTATTTTAGCGTCCTTGAAAAATTGGATCTCAGTATTTTCATTGGCACCTGCTCTCCAGACCTTGCCAAAGGGTTCCAATTCACCAAAAATATCCCGACCTTTTTTCTGGGGCCTGGAGTAAACCACTTTGATCAATGGCTCATCTGCCTGTCGCTCTTCTTCCGTTTTGGTGAAAAACCGGAAAGCAGCGCGCGAAGGGAAATAAGCGATGTCGGCAGGACTTTTGTCAAGGGGCGGAAACTCAGGATGCTGAGCAGATATTTGCCCCGCGGCAAAAAACAGAAACAAAACTGCCAGGGATACTTTGCTGAAAATTTTCATATCAGGTGCTGTATTAAGAGGTTAAATAATTCTGTAAAACATTTTGATTACAATCTTTTCGGTGCCCGGCCTGAAATCAAAAACAGCCTGGTCAAATTCCGGACCGCTAAACAGGTTACGCGCATCGTTGGAAGCCCCCGTCCCTTCTTTGGGTATCCCCAAAAAATTGAGATCTACCCTGTCATTCCGATTTTCATCGTGCATGGCAGCTATCGCATATTTCCCATAAGGCAAATCATCCAGCCGGACTGTCACTACTCCGGCAGCAGCATTGACCTTGACGTGCCGGTATGCCAACTCCGGCTTCATCGGAAATCCTTCCGGATCAGAAAACATAGTCAAAGAAACCTGCCCCTCCGCATTGCGTATCTCATGGATCTCAATAATAAGAGAACCTTCAGCTTCTTTGCTTTTCTCAAAAACAAGAAAGGTCAAAACCAAAAATTGAACTATGACAAATTTCATCTTTTTGTATGATTATTTTTTTGCCATCAGGCAATGTTTTGACTATGAAATAATTGTATTCGTGAACAGCATACAAAGTTTGCAAAGCAAGTCTTCCAAAACTTGAAATCAGAACCTATTCTAAATACTTACCTTTGCGATGAAAATAACTTCGAGATGGTTCTCTTTATATTAAATTTATACGCTGGATTAAACAAGTTGCAGGATAAACTGTTTTCATGAGGCTGTTTCTTTATTGTCTATGCAACTTAAAAAGCAGAAATTTGGTTTCAGCTCAGGCAAAAATGCTTCATTCAAAGCGAAAGTCACTGTTTAACTTAATCACAGTATTATGACCAAGGTTAATATCGGCATTGATGATATGTCTCTGTACATTCCAAAATTGTATCTTTCCATAGAGGAGTTGGCAAAAGCCAGAAACCTGGAATACGAAAAACTCTCTCTGGGACTGGGATTGCACAAAATGGCTATCCCGGATGTACACGAAGATACAGCCACCATGGCCGCTAATGCTGTTTCGGAAATCATCGAAAAGAACAACCTCGACCCCCGGTCTATAGGCCGGATATACCTCGGTACAGAAAGTGCTCTGGATGGTTCAAAACCTACCGCAACGTACCTGCTGGAAATGCTCCGCAGAAAGTACAAGGACGTTTACGGGGTAGATTGTTTTACACATTGCGATGTAGTGGATCTGACCTTCGCCTGTATCGGTGGAGTGGACGCGCTGCACAATACCCTGGACTGGATCCGCGCCAACCCCGATCGCAGCGGCATCGTCGTCTGTGCTGATTTTGCCAAATACGACCTGGCTTCCACCGGAGAATATACCCAGGGAGCAGGTGCTGTAGCCATGCTGGTCAAAAAAGATCCGCGCCTGCTTGTCATACCTGACAGAATAGGAGTAGCGGCACAGGGAGTACACGACTTTTTCAAACCCAAACGCAAGGCTAGCAAAGAACAACTGGTTGAGGAAGTGCTCAAACTCGCAGGCATCACTCACCTGACTGCCGCAGATGTACTCAGCAAACTTCCAACAACCCTGGAGGTCAAAGGCGTACTCGACGACAATGAAAATGAAATCGGCATAGCAAAAGATACCCCGATATACGATGGTCCCTACTCCAACTGGACCTACCAAAACCGTATCAGAGAAGCCTTCCAACATTTTCGCATGCAAGCAGAAGAAACAGGAGAGCTCGAAGAAAGCACCTCCGTCATCGATGCCTGGGCCAGACTTATTTTCCACCTTCCTTATGCCTTCCACGGAAAACGCGTCTTCCCTGAAATTTTTATGCTGGAGCATAAAATCAATGGCAAGTGGGAAATCATGGCAGCACAAAACATGTTGATAGAACCCGAACGCCAAAGCTTCGATTCCGACTCAGCCTACGAAAAAGCTTATGCCGGCTTCCTGAAAAGTGTGGGCAAAACAAGCGCCTACCGCTCCTTCGTTGCCGAAAAACTGGAAAAAGCACAACGAGCATCCAGTGAAATAGGCAACATGTACTCCTGTTCTATCTTCCTGGCATTAATCAGTACCCTTCATTTTGATCTGGAGACTGGCGCAGATCTTACAGGCAAACCCATTGGCTTCCTTGGTTATGGAAGCGGTTCCAAAGCAAAGGTCTTCGAAGGAACGATTCAGGAGGGCTGGCAGGAAGTTGTCAAAGGGCTCAAACTCGGAGAAAAGCTCGACAACCGCATTCCTCTTGATTACGCGATCTACGAACAAATACACACCAAGAAACTGACCCAGAGTGTCATTGCGCCCAAAGGAGAGTTTGCCATAGAAAAGATTGGCGAAGAAGGCGTCCGACTGGGAGCGAGATACTACCAATGGATCGCTTCAAAAGTTGCAGTAGAATATTGAATCCTTTCTAATAAGGATCTACATCTACAACTACTCTGACACCGGAAAAACCCGGTGTCAGTTGTAGTTCCTGGATCAAATCCATGATTCGCTTCTTGGCCTTGCTTATGAAGATATTGCCGGGCTCAAATTTCAACAATACCTGCTGTTGATAATACCCCCTCAACAAAGCAGCATACGGTACAGAGGGCCCCGTCACACGTTCACCAAAGTCATGTCTCAACCACTTGCTAAAGGTAAGCATCGCAGTATATGCCGTATCGGATTGTCGGTGTCTGATCAGAATGTGAATAAGCCGGGTAAACGGAGGATAAGCAAATGACTTTCTTTCTTCAAGTTCCCGCCGGTAAAACCGCGGCAAATCCAGTTTTAAAATATCTCCAAGAATGGGATGGGCGGTATTGGATGTTTGTATGATGACCCTTGCTCCTTCTTTTTTGCGGCCTGCCCGCCCGCTCACCTGCAGCAGCAATTGCATGGCCCTTTCGGTAGACCTGAAATCGGGAAACTGCCACAATTGATCTGCATACAAAACGCCCACCAGGCCTACCCTGTCGAAATCAAGCCCCTTGGTAACCATCTGCGTACCCACCAAAATCTGCACACTGCCCTCCTCAAACGACTGTATGATTCGTCCATGGGCATGCTTACCACGCACCGTTTCCAAATCCATGCGCGCACTTTCGCGATCCGGGAACAAAACTTTGAGATCATCTTCAATTTTTTCTGTGCCGAACCCTCTGAGTTTGAGCTGGCGGTTGCCACAAGCCGGACAAGCTTCGGGTAATTTTGTCTGGTAGCCACAATAATGGCACTTCAACATGTTGATGCCCTTGTGGTAGGTCATGCTCACATCACAACGGATACAGACAGCATGCCAGTCACACACATCACAATGGTAAGAAGGAGCATATCCCCTTCGATTTTGGAACAAAATAACCTGTTCACCCCCATCCAGTGTCTCCTTCATCGCATTGATGAGTTCGTCACTGAAATGTCCGTGCAACTGTTTGCGCTTTCGCGCTTCTTTGAGATCGGCCAGCAAAATCTTTGGCATCAGGATTCCACCAAACCTTTCCGGCATCTCGACCTTGCCATATTTCCCCCGATTCGCGTTGTACCAGGACTCCATTGAAGGCGTTGCGGATCCCAGCAATACTTTCGCTCCAAAAAGTGAAGCCAGATAAATCGCACTGTCTCTGCCCTGATAGCGGGGGCTAGGATCCGCCTGTTTGAAAGAATGATCGTGCTCTTCATCCACAATTACCAGGCCCAGGCGGACGAAAGGAAGAAAAAGAGCAGAACGTGCTCCCAAGACCAATCCATGACCTGCCAGTACCTTGTTCCAAACTTCCACCCGCTCCTGGTCGTTCATGCGCGAATGATAAATCAGTACCTGATCACCAAAAACCCGGCGCAGGCGCTCTACAATCTGGGTGGTTAATGCAATTTCCGGCAGGAGATACAGCACCTGTTTGCCCTGCTCCAGGTATTCCTGTATCAATTCCATGTACACCCGGGTCTTGCCGCTGCCCGTCACACCTTCCAGCAAAACACACTGTTTGTCTGAAAAATGCCCTTTTATCTCGTCCAGTGCTCTCCTCTGCTGTGCGGACAAGGTCGCTGCCTCCATCGTTTCTTCCTCCCAGGATCCCAACCGGCTGACCTCCTTGCTGTACACTTCCAGAATTTCTTTTTTTACCATGGCCTTCAACACGCCGGCATCTCCTCCCGACATTTTGTACACGTCCTGTTTGCGAACTTCTGCTTCGCCTCTCGACAGCTGGATATAAGCCATCAGGAAGGATACCTGTCGCTGGCTGCGGGCAACGGCTTCAAAAGCCTCATCCAGGCGATCCGGCTGAGAGTGATAGGGCTCTCTCAGACGCAGGCAATCAATGCTTTTGGGCTGAAACTTCTCTTTCAAATCCTCTTTGAGCATCAGAATCTTTTTCGCAATCAGAGATTTGATTACCGGATATACCCTCTTTTGACCTATAATGCCGGGCACATCGTTTAGTTTCAACTCTTGTTGTATGCTCAGGGCTTCCGCCAAAAGGTAAGCCTTTTCGTCAAGTGACGGATCGATAAAGTGCTCCTCAAATTCAGGGTGCAACACTAAGATCGTCTCACTGGAAAGTTTCAGGTGGGCAGGAAGAGCGGCCTGCATGACCTCTCCCGTTGTAGTACAGTAGTAATCACTCATCCAGTCCCAGAATGCCAGTTGCAGCTCGCTCACCAAAGGAGACTCATCGACTACAGACAATATCTCCTTCGTCTGGTAGCCTTCCGGTGCCTTACGGCAAAAATCTTTGACGATTGCAGTGTACAATTTGCTTTTCCCAAACTGCACCTCTACGCGCATTCCTTTCCGCAACAGCGGCAAAAACTCCTCAGGCACGCTGTAGGTGTATAGCTGTTTGAGGGCTAGTGGCAAAATCACTTGAATGTATATAGGCGACGTATTGGATGGCATATTTTCAACAATATGTTTTAAAATTACGATTTCTTACCAAAAACAGGCAGTTTCGCACTTGTTTTTGTGTACATTTAGCAACTATCTCTAATTTTTAAAACAAAACAAAGCAAATGTATTCCAACAAAACGATCAACCCAAGCCTACAGTACTTTTTCCTGGTAGGCTTACTGACCTGCTTCTGGAGCGGTACCACTTTCGCTCAAATCACAGCGCTGACCAATGCCAATATCATTAGTGGAGATTCGGAACAAGTTAGCAGACAGGTAACACTCCTTGTGGAAGGGCAAAAAATACACTCCATTCTTCGCAGCGACGAACCCATACCTGCCGACGTCGAAGTGATAGATCTACAAGGTAAATACATCATGCCGGGACTGATAGATGCCCATGTCCATATCCGAAGTTTTGGCGATGCAAAAAGAGCCTTGTTGTCGGGAGTAACTACCGTTCGAAGTATGGGGGCTTCACATTTCGCCGACGTAGGCATGCGCGAACTGGCCGGCAAAGGAGTCATTGACGCCCCTGAGATCCTGGCAGCAGGTTACCATGTGCGCCCTCAACCCGATCCCGCTTTTTTCATGGATTTTCCTGAGCTTAGTCATCTCATGGCTACCGGCATTCAGGACGAGACCGCCATACGTGCCATGGGACAGGCCATTGTCAGCAGGGATGTAAACTGGATCAAAACCAATGCCACTGCCAGAGCAGGACTTCCGGATACCGATCCGCGGGAACCTTATTATAACGAAGCTGAAATGCGGGCTTTGGTGGAAACAGGAGCTGCCAAAAACATCCCCGTTGCTGCTCATGCCCACGGAGATGCAGGAGGGCGAGCTGCCGTTTTAGGCGGAGCCAAAAGCATAGAGCACGGCACTTACCTTAGTGAAACTACCCTTAAAATCATGGCAGAGAAGGGCACTTACCTTGTGCCTACCATTGCAGTAGTGTCTGACCTGACACTTCCAGGTGGGGATTATGACAATCCTATTCTCGAAATCCGGGGAAGGCACATGTTGCCCCGCGTACGCGAAATGGCTGCCAATGCTTACCGGCTGGGAGTAAACATCATTGCTGCTACCGATACCGGCTATGGTCCTGATGGCACCTTACGTATGTCCATGGAAATTGAAGAACTTACCGGCATAGGCATGTCTCCTTTCGAAGCCTTGCGATCCGCTACGGCTCTGGCTGCCACCTTCCTCGGAATTGATGACCACACCGGAACAGTCAAAGAAGGGCTGGATGCAGACCTGATTGTCGTAGAGCGCAACCCTCTGGAACAAATTCAAACCCTCCGCGATCCCCTGCTGATTATCAACAATGGTAAAGTGGTTTTGAACAGACTTGATTTTTGATAGGAACGTTTGATGCAGATGCATAAAATCCCCCCAGACCCGGCAGGGCCGGGTTCGGGGGGATATCGCTCGTATAGTTTGTATAGACGCAAGATGTTGCGTCTCTACTCTACGATAACCATTTTCTTGGTAGCAGTGAAGTCACCTGTCTCCAATGTGTAGTACAACACACCAGTTGATGGCAACTGATCACTGTTCAAGCTAATCTGGTTGTAACCTCGTGCATACTCCCCTCTTATCATGCGCAACACTTTGCCTGTTACGTCTGTAATTGTCATCGTTGCACTCGCTGCTTCCGGTAAATTGAATCCAATTATAGTCTCACCCTTGAATGGGTTTGGTGTGTTTTGGAACAACTCGACAGAGGATGGTCTGTCACTACCTGTGAAGCTCAACGCTACGTCCAGCAACTGGTCGTTGTTGTTGTAGGCTTCTGCTACGGTGTAACGGGAGGTGATGGCCATGACCTCGCTTAAACGGATGTCGGCTTTGGGGCGGATCAGTATAGACGCAAGATGTTGCGTCTCTACGGGCGTCTCTACGGGCGTCTCTACGGCGGCGGCACGGGTGCCGCCGGACGTGATGCGATCCCAACTGACCGTGATCATGCCCTCCTCGATGTGGGTTGTGCCTGTATGTATAGACGCAATATGTTGCGTCGCCACGGATGGTATAGACGCAGGTTTAGACGCAAGAT
>JALQTV010000540.1 GCA_023268675.1 Saprospiraceae bacterium
TTCTGTATAATATACGAGTAAATTAACACCACACCAAGCCTAAAAATAGGAGTAGCCTTTGATTGATGTCTATACAGCGTATTTCATCTTTGTTTTTTGCATAGTCGGCAGTTCAATAGCTTGCTGGATATACGGAAAGCGAGAAGGTGTTATTGATGCTATTCATTATTTTGACAGCATTGGTGTAATTAGCCTAGAAGAGGAAGAAGATGATTAAAATCTACGGCGGGGTCTCCTGCAGTTATTGCGAAAACGCAAAATCCCTATGCAAAACCAGAAACCTATCTTTTGAGTACAATGATGTTGGAGATGTTTCTCCTGCTGAATGGTTGAAGAAAATTGGTTTTGTTCCACGAAGTATTCCCCAAATCTTTGTAGATGACGAGTACATCGGAGGCTTTTCAGAGTTTAAAACTTATTTAGAGAGCGCCACCTCTTAAACCTGGCAAACCGTAAACTAACCGTGTACCGAAAGGGCACAAGCGTACCGAAAGGACGCAATTCATAAAAGGAGAACTTTATGACTAAATCACTAGCATTGGCTGACCTACACAAATTTATGTTAGGTTTTGACCGTTTCGTAAACGACACAAGTGTATTCACCCCCATGATTGACGGAGGGT
>JALQTV010000541.1 GCA_023268675.1 Saprospiraceae bacterium
TTGGCTTAAAGAATTTAGCAAAGAAATGACAGGTCATGCTGGGTATAGCAGGCTTGTTTCAATATTGACTAAGGAACGTAATTACTCTAAAGCTTTAAAACTATGCAAAGAGGCTAAAAGTGAAGGTTGGCAAGATAATTGGGATGTACAAATAGAAAAACTTCAAAAGAAAATATAAAGCTAGAATAGATATTAAGTTTAAGAAGGGAAATTGGATGTAAAGAGTTTGCTGATGTTGGGCATAATGTTGGGCATTTAAAATAAAAAAGGAGCTACATTTTTTGTAACTCCTTGATTTTTAATGTGATCCAGTCAGGATTCGAACCTGAGACCTTCCCCTTAGGAGGGGGACGCTCTATCCAGCTGAGCTATAGGTGCGTGCAGTGGGGACCAAGGGGTGTGGCGGAGGAGGAGGGATTCGAACCCCCGATGGGCTCATCACCCATGCCGGTTTTCAAGACCGGTGCATTCAACCGCTCTGCCACTCCTCCGAACGATTGTTTGTCTTTATTTCTAAAGCGGTGCAAATATACTACTTGTTTTCAAACATGCAAATATCTTTGAAAAAAAATAAATTTAATTATTCGAAAGCTTTACTATTTTTTTATAACTAAGGTC
>JALQTV010000542.1 GCA_023268675.1 Saprospiraceae bacterium
GTGGAAGGCCTCTACACGATTGGACCTCTCACGCATCTGACTCATTCCGTTATCTAGCAGTGGGTTACAAACCTACACACGTCTGGGGCGGTCCTATCCGTCGCAACATCCGAGGGATCGCTTAGTCTGTGTTATACTCATGGCATCGGTACATGAGGACATCACATGGCAGGCAAAAAGAAAGTAGCTCAAAGCATATTTGATCTGATTGATTCAGTGGGGTTGCACGGGTCTAGAGATCTCACCCAGGTTCCCAATGTTGAGCAGATTCCGCTTGAAAGATATAACCCGCCCAGAGGTCGTCCAAGCAGTCTTGATAAGCTTCTTACTCCAGAAACAGCTAGGAGAATGGAGGAGTATGCGAAGAGAGGAGAGGCTGTAGGTGGTAGGGAGTGGTATAACACTGACCCGCTGCGCGAGGCCTTTGTTGAGGAGCTAGGCCAAGATTTAGGCACTCAGCGTTTCAATCGTCTGATGGATATAACTGCCGCAACATCGCCTCGATCAAGGGTTGACGGGAATATTAGGCGAGCGTCATACCTTCAAACAGAAGATCTAGCAGGGAGACCTATAGCCGATCTAAAGAACGCAGACTTTCCTCCTGGTTAT
>JALQTV010000543.1 GCA_023268675.1 Saprospiraceae bacterium
GTTCCAGCAAACTTTGAGATACCTTCGTCTTTTCCTGTCAATTCTGCAATACCTGCATATAATCTATCTAAGACGATTGAGTCTGGATTCTCTGTAGCAGGAGCTTTGATTTTGTAAGTTGTTGTGATTTCTAAAGTATTCGCATCACCAAATGTTTTTACAGCTGGCTCTTCGCCAAAGTATTTCTCAGCTGCAAACAATTCTTTAACAGCTTCACGAGTTACAGGCTCTTCAAATTCAACTGCATAAGAATATCCTCCTTTGAAGTCAACTCCTAATTCGAAGCCTCTAACCACCATTGAGATAATACCCAAAACGATGATTGTACCAGAGATAGCGTAAGCAATCTTACGTTTGCCGATGAAGTCGAAATTAGCACTCGAAAAAGCACTGTGTGTTGGAGGAGTTGAGAAAGATAAATCTTTGCCCTTGCCCTCTGTCCACCAGTCGATAAGCAAACGACCGACTAAAACTGCAGTGAATAATGATGTAATAACACCTACCATCAATACTGCTGCGAAACCTTTTATTGGCCCTAAGCCGAAGTAGAATAAAATAATCGCTGTCAATAATGTAGTGACGTTGGCATCGATGATTGCAGAGTA
>JALQTV010000544.1 GCA_023268675.1 Saprospiraceae bacterium
TGCCAGACGACCCTCTGGACTCTTCTGACGATACAGGTCTAGAGGTGAGGCGATTCGAGGATGGGGGCTGCCAAGCGGCTCGACGGCACTGGCCAATTGGACGGGATCCTCCACCAAAGACTGACCATCGATTTTGTCGTCATGAATCTGATTAACAAAAGAGCTGTTGGCGCCATTTTCCAATAGCCGTCTGACCAAATAAGGCAACAACGTCTCATGCGTTCCAACTGGCGCATAAATTCGACATGGGCGGTTCAGACCCCCACTTTCGAGGGGCTTGACCACCTCCTCATACAAGGGCTCACCCATACCATGCAGACACTGAAACTCGTACTGGCCGCGGTAATAGTTCTTTCCAGCCAACATCATGACCGAAGCCACCGTCTGCGCATTATGTGTGGCGAACTGGGGGAAGACCGCATCTGGCACCGACAACAAGCGTCTGGCACATGCCAGGTAAGACACATCCGAATACATTTTGCGGGTGAAGACTGGGTAGTCGTCGAGCCCGTCAACCTGAGCCCGCTTGATTTCGGAGTCCCAATACGCGCCTTTGACCAGCCTGACCATCATTCGCCTGTC
>JALQTV010000545.1 GCA_023268675.1 Saprospiraceae bacterium
ATCCAGCAAATCAAATTGATATATTTTCTTATCAAGATTTTCCATAATATGGTTTTTTACTGCGACTCATATCATTAATTAAAAAGCATATGCCTCAGTCTTTGTGTATTCACTAACATTATTTTTATAAAATTTCTGTTTATTCCGTTTTTTCTAAATATTCCGATTCTAGGCAGTATTTAATTTAATTGCAAATAAATATTATCTCCTTATTTTTCAGGCGCTTATGATATATATGGTATTAATATTTAGAGCAGTGAGCAGTGAGCAGTGAGCAGTGAGCAGTGAGCAGTGAGCAGTATTTTTGTTAGAAAATGATTCAATGTATTTTTATTTATCATGCTTACGAATCTTTTATTCTACCATGACAAGCAAGACCTTTAATTATTTGAAATATAATTTATGTTTTATATTCCTACGAGAATCATTACATCTTATTATTTTTTAAAACGACAGATATTCTATTTTCCGGCAATTTAGACATTAATTAAATTACTCTTTCACATTACACAACCTGTTTTATCTAATTTAAAATTCCACCCCATTCACGACAAATTTCCATAGTCTTACC
>JALQTV010000546.1 GCA_023268675.1 Saprospiraceae bacterium
TAAACAAGTTGGGTAAATAGTTCCACACTCCGCCGAATATGGCTTTAAGGGGATTTAATACATAGCCAAAGAGTGTTTCCGCTATGTTGCGCGTCCAGGGAAAGATACTGAATAGCACTGGAAGCGTAACATAAACCAGCAACAATAGCACCGCCCAGCGCAAAATACGTATGCTTTGCAACAACAAACTGACTTGTCGGGAGGCATCCAGGAAAGTATAATTTTTTACCGTTTTCCTGGCGCGCCACCCTCACCAAAGCCCAGCGAAAAAAGCGATTGACGAATTGAACAGCATAATAAAAAAGTACAATCACCAGCAATACCAAGCCTATCTCTTTCAATAAAAACAACCAGCCGGTAGCTTTTTTGTGTTTGTCCAGGGCAGCACCAATGGTTGCTTTGTAGCGATAGGCCAAATCCTCAATGTTGGTGTTGTTCCAGATGGCATCAGCTTCAGAGATGCTGATGATGATCTGGTCTTCAAATAAGACGTCTATCAAGGCCTGATCGCGGACCATCCTCACTGATTCGCTGTCCGCTTTTCTCCGCAGGGAGTAAATTTTCTGGCT
>JALQTV010000547.1 GCA_023268675.1 Saprospiraceae bacterium
AAAAACATCGACACCCTTCAATGTCTTTTGCGATGCTTTTCTTCGCTTGTAAGTTGGAACTGAAAGCTGAGTATTCTTCTCGTATTCAGCTACTGCAATTGTTTTGGGCAGTTGTCCTAAACGGTCAATAATTGCTTGAGCAAACTCATCCGTCCCGACTTTTTTCGTGCTAATACCTTCTTTGTAAATATCTGGTGTGTGAATACCATCCTCGATTGCACAAGCCCAAGCATTTCTGACTTTCTCAGCAACATCTTGCTGACCAATGTGATTCAGCATCATGACAGCACCTCTCAGTAGCCCTGAAGGATTCGCAATATTCTGACCCGCAATATCTGGGGCAGAACCATGAATTGCTTCAAACATTGCACACTTTTCACCAATATTAGCAGAACCCGCCAAACCTACAGAACCTGTGATTTGAGCAGCTATATCAGAAATGATATCGCCATATAAATTAGAAGTAACAATTACATCGAATAGCTCAGGGGTATCGGCAAGACGTGCTGAACCGATGTCAATAATCCAGCTATCAGTATCTATATCTGGATATTCA
>JALQTV010000548.1 GCA_023268675.1 Saprospiraceae bacterium
GCCTGGATCGATGTAATCGAACCGTTTTTAGTTGATGTAATACGTTCCTGCATCGCACCCATGTCTGTCGCCAATGTTGGCTGGTAACCCACAGCTGATGGGATACGACCCAATAGCGCAGACACCTCAGAACCCGCCTGAGTAAAGCGGAAGATGTTGTCAACAAAGAACAAAACGTCTGTACCTGACTGGTCACGGAACTGTTCCGCCAATGTCAAACCTGTCAACGCAACACGTGCACGCGCTCCGGGAGGTTCGTTCATCTGACCGTAAACAAGCGCCACCTGAGAGTCAGATAGATTGTCAGGCTTAATAACGTTAGATTCGATCATTTCGTGGTAAAGGTCGTTTCCTTCACGTGTACGCTCGCCCACACCCGCGAAAACGGAGAAGCCAGAGTGCACTTTCGCGATGTTGTTGATCAATTCCATGATCAAAACGGTTTTACCAACACCCGCACCACCGAATAGACCAATCTTACCACCTTTGGCGTAAGGCGCCAAAAGGTCGATAACTTTAATACCAGTTACCAAGATTTCT
>JALQTV010000054.1 GCA_023268675.1 Saprospiraceae bacterium
AAGGGAGCCTTCCCCCTCTATCCCTTTTGTAGTTTGCATGGGGCAATCCAACATGGCCGGCAGAGGACCTTTGATGGCAGCAGATGCCAGCGATTTAGTTGATTCCCGCATTCGCCTGTGGAATGATCGGAATACCTGGGAGACGGCTGTACCACCCCTCAACAAGTACTCCAATATCCGAAAAGATATATCCATGCAGGAAATGGGACCTTCATGGGGTATGGCAAAAAGTCTGACAATGGTTTACGACTCCATCGGAGTGTTAGTCAATGCAAGGGGAGGTAGCAGGATACTTGAGTGGCGAAAGGGTGGGGAGTACTATGACAAAACCATGGAGCGCGTCAAAGAAGCCATGAAATGGGGAAGATTGATCGGGATGGTCTGGCACCAGGGAGAGTCGGATCGCAATCGGACAGCAGCCTATCCCGAATTGCTGAATCAGTTGATTGAGGATTTTCGGAGAGATGTCAATATACCGGATCTTCCTGTGGTCATTGGTGAGATAGGCAATTGGAAAGGCAATTCGGATGCAATCAATGCTGTTTTGCGAGCCGCACCCGAAATGATACCCCATTTGACTTGCGTACCCGCAACAGACCTATCCCACAAGGGTGATAGCCTGCATTTTAGCCGGGAGGCCCAGTTGATCCTTGGGACGCGCTATGCAGCGGGGTTGCTTCAATTAATAGAAAAATAAAACCAGCTAAGTTTCATGAAAAAACGTCTTTCGAGTCAGCGGCAATTGTGGAGTTGCTTTGTTTTTTTGTTTGTCGCCACCCTGTTTTTCCCCCTGTCTGCTCAGGTAAGGCAGGTGGAATCTATGAATGACAACTGGAAGTTTCATCGCGGTGGGATTGCTTTTGCCAATCGGGATGGTTTCAAAGGCTATCCTGAAGGGGTGGACCAAAACTGGCAAAAGGTTCAATTGCCCCACACCTGGAATGCTTCCGATCCGTTTGATGATGAAACATCTTATTACCGCGGCATAGCTTGGTACAGAAAGCGCATGCAGGTAGATGAATTGGTTTCTGGAGAAAAATGGTACCTCCGCTTTGAAGGAGCTGCTTTCCGGACGGAAGTCTATGTCAATGGGGCACTGGCAGGGCAGCACCAGGGAGGATATACCGGTTTTACAGTAGACATTACTCCGTATCTCAATACAGGCGACAATCTGATTGCTGTCATGGTGGACAACAGCCACAATCCTGTGATTGCTCCCCTGGCTATTGGTTATGCACTCTATGGGGGGATTTATCGCGATGTCTGGTTGATACGTACTTCAGCTGCTCATTTTGATCCTACCTATTTTGGTGCCGACGCATTGTTTTTTCGCACTCCCGAAGTTTCTGAAGAAAGGGCAAACTTTGTGGTCAGAGGACAGCTTGCTCCCCTTGAGTCTGCCAATGAGGCTATCCGTGTAGTGCAGGTGCTAAAATCTCCGGAAGGAAAAATTGTTTGGGAGGATAGTAGGGATTTTTCGGCGAAAGCCGGCGAGTCAATTCGCTTTTCTTTTTCAGGAACTTTGGAAAATCCCGTCCTCTGGTCACCGGAATCGCCATCTTTGTATCAATTGGAAAGCAGCATTTACGTGGATGGCGATTTGACAGATGTACTTCGCAACCGTACGGGCTTCCGCTGGTTTGAGCTGGACTCCGAAGAGGGTTTCTTGCTCAATGGCAAACCTTATGAACTCAAAGGCACCAACAGGCATCAGGATGTCATGGGGCTTGGGGATGCTTTAGATAATTCTTTTCACCGCAAAGATTTAAGTTGGATTAAGGAAATGGGGGCAAATTTTCTGCGCCTGGCACATTATCCGCAGGATCCTTATGTTTACCAACTGGCCGATGAAATGGGGCTGCTGCTGTGGTCCGAAATTCCCAACCTGAACTTTATCAACCCTTCGGAAGCACTTACCCGCCAGTCTGCTATTCAGATCCAAGAGATGATCTACCAGCATTACAACCATCCGGCTGTCATATTCTGGGGCTCCTCCAATGAAATATTGCTTTGGAGCGAGCAAGGTGCCCGGGCAAGCAGATTGGAAGATTTATCTTATGGAGCAGAGGTCAGGGACTTTATTTTTGCGATGGACAGCACCATCCGCGCTACGGACCCCGACAGATTGACCACTCTGGCGATTCATAGTTCCTCCGACTATGACAAAATCGGCGTGACAGAGATCCCGGATATGCTGGCTATCAACCTGTATGATGGGTGGTATAGTGGCGTATTTGAAGGTTTCGGACGAGGGCTGGACAGAAGGCGCGAGAAATTTCCAAAGCAATTTCTTTTTGTCAGCGAATACGGCGCAGGCAGCGATAAGAGAATCAATGCGGCAAATCCTGCCAGATTTGATTTTTCGGTACAATACCAACTCCTGTTTCACGAGTCTTACCTTCGGCAGATCAGGGAAAGGAATTACCTGGTAGGAACTGCGATCTGGAACCAGTTCGATTTTTCCCAGCCGCATACAGGAGGAAGCATCAACCATCTCAACCAAAAAGGCGTGCAGGGTTTCGACCGCAGGCCTAAGGATACGTACTATTTTTACCGGGCAAACTGGTCAGGTGACCCCATGGTGTACCTGGGAATCAGAGACGGGGCACTTCGGGCAGCCTGGACAGGAAGCATTGCCCATCCAGATTTACCGGGCAAGTATGTGATTCCTGTTTTTTCAAATATGGAAACAGTCGAACTGTTTCACAACGGACAATCGCTGGGCAGCAAAGCACCCAATGATGCCAATATCGCCAGGTGGGAGCTGGAATTGGAACCGGGTACACACTTCTTTGCTGCTTCCGGCGACAATAAAGCAGGGGAGAAAGTAGTGAGGGATGCATTTGCGCTGGAAGTAGTCTCGAAAAGCCTGGAACTAAAAACCGGGGAATCCCTGGCGATCAACGCCGGTTTTCACGGAGCATTTCGGGATGCAGCCGATGAAATATGGATACCCGATGCCCGCTATGTTGCCGGGGGCTTTGGAGCCTCCGATGGAGCCTCACACATGTTCAACAAGGACATCGTGTTTTATGCTACCCGGGACAGAGATCCTTTGTACAATTACGTACTAGAGGGACTGACAAGTTACCGGCTGGATGTTCCTGACGGACATTATCTGGTAGAATTGTTTTTTGCCGAAGGCGAAGTATTTGAAGCGGGAAAGAGAGTATTCAATGTTTCGGTTAACGACAAGCCCTTCATCAAAAATCTGGATATCTTCAGGGATTATGGTTTTGCCAGCGCTTTTTCCAAAAGCATCGCGACAGAGGCTTTGGCCGGGAAAGGGATAAAACTGGATTTTACCGCCCTGTCTGGCAAAGCTTTTGTATCTGCTATTAAAATAACTAAACTCTGATCACGTGGAATTTATAGGTTCTTTGCGCTGGTTTGGCAACAATGATCGCATTACCCTGGAGCAAATCCGACAGGGAGGGGCACGGGAGGTAGTGACGGCACTGCATGAAAAACCCATCGGTGCTGTCTGGGAAAAGGAAGAAATCACAGCGCTGCTGGAGCGCATTCGTGCGGCAGGACTGGATTGGACAGTTGTGGAAAGCCTTCCGGTACATGAAGACATAAAAAAAGGAAAACCCGAAAGGGAGCGGTGGATAGAAAATTACATTGCCAGCCTTCAGAATCTGGCTGCCTGTGGCATCCGGGTGATTTGCTACAATTTCATGCCCTTGCTCGACTGGGTGCGAACCGACCTTCGCTATCCGGTAGCCGGGGGAAGGGATGCCCTTGCCTTTGACTGGAAATGTTTAGCCTTGTTTGATATATTTTTATTGAAGAGAGTGGGGGCTGCGGAGTGTTATCCGGAAGCATGGGTCAGCGACGCTGCGAGAATGCTGGAAACCTTGGATGAAGAGGGTATTCAGCAGCTGATCCATACGATCCTGAAAGGTACGCAGAGTTTTGTCAATGGCCCTATGGGCGAATTGGATGCCGCCGATCTGATGGTGGGTTTCAATGAGCTGTTAGCAAGCTATGATGGCATAGGCACCGCGGAACTTCGATCGAATTATCGCTATTTTCTCGATAGGGTAGTTCCTGAAGCAGCCCGGGCAAATATTTATCTGGCCGTACACCCCGATGACCCCCCCTTTTCAATTTTTGGCCTGCCCCGAATCATGAGCACAACAGAGGATTTTGCCTGGTTGACATCAATACAGCCTTTGCCCCACAATGGCATTACTTTTTGTACCGGTTCGCTGGGTTCCAGAGCAGATATGGACCTTCCGGCTTTCGCCAAAAAATATGCCGACCGGATTCACTTCTTGCATCTGCGTTTTACGGAGTTGACAGAAAGTGGGTTCTTTGAGGCAGATCACTTGTCCCGACCAAAAGACCTGAAACTAATCCTGAAAACATTGAAAGAAAGATCTTCCGGTAAGGATGCTCTCGTTTTTCGTCCGGATCACGGGCAGCGCATGCTGCACGACTTTGATGTTGACTATCACCCGGGCTATCCGCTTTTGGGCCGCCTGAAAGGATTGTTTGAACTGGATGCTTTCATAAAAGCTTACAGTGTATGAACTGGATCTGGCTGGGGCTACTAATTTTTCTGAAAGCTTGTCTCTGGCAGCCCGTCAAGCCACCGCCGCTTGTGGTATTCATTGCTATTGACGACCTGCGTCCTCAGACAGGAGCTTTTGGAGCCGATTATATGCACACACCTGCATTGGACAGTTTTTGCAGGGATGCCTGGTATTTTACCAATCACTATGTAGTGGCACCTTCCTGTGGCCCCTCACGCTATGCTTTGCTGAGTGGTCAATACCCCCGACAGTGGCGGGAACTGGAAAACAATGTTTTTGAGCAGCACCACAATACAGTGGCTGATTCGCTTCCGGAGTCCTTTGTGGAACAATTCAGGTCTGCCGGTTACCACACTATTGGCATAGGCAAGATCAGCCACTCGCCGGATGGCCGGATATATGGGTATGATGAAAAACCCGGAGATGCGTTGGAACTACCTCGTAGCTGGGATGAAATGTACCTGGATCCAGGCAAATGGCAAACAGGCTGGAATGCTTTTTTTGGTTATGCTGATGGATCGGATCGCAATAGTCTGGACAATCAGGTGCTTCCTTACGAACGTGCTTCCGGGGGGGATACCCTCTATGTCGATGGTTGGATTGCGGACGAAGCGATTCGGCGAATATCGGCGCTCAAACAATCCCCTGTACCGACTTTCCTGGCGCTGGGCTTTTTTAAACCCCATTTGCCTTTTACCGCTCCGGATGCTTACTGGCAGCGTTATGATACCTGGGAAGATACTGCGGACTACCCTTTGGTGGATGACCCCGCCGTTCAAAGTTTTTTACACAACAATGGAGAATTTAATCGCTATGCGCTGGGGGAGGCGATCCTTTTGCCCGACAGGGCTGCATCAGATGTTTACGCCCAAAAGCTAAGGAGAGCTTATGCTGCTTCGGTAAGTTATGTCGATGCGCAGGTGGGAAAGGTCATACAGGAATTGAAAGCGGCAGGTTTGTATGAAGAAGCGACCATTGTAATCTGGGGAGATCACGGTTGGCATCTGGGTGAAAAAGGTATCTGGGGGAAACATACCCTGTTTGATGTTGCCTTGCGCAGTCCCTTGATGATCAAGCCGCCTGCCGGCAAAAAGATAAGCGGTTCAGGTGCAATAGCTGATATCGTCAGCACCGTTGACATATATCCTACTTTGCTCGAACTGGCAGGTTTAAACCCGAAACTCAGATTGCCGGGCAGAAGCCTCGTTTCCCGCATGAAAGGCCATCCCATCCCGCTATCCGAACAAAAGGCAGTAAGTTTCTGGCGTCGCTCGGCCAGCATCCGGACACCGGATTACCGGTTGATAAAAAGCTACCGGGAAGAACAGACGTTGAGTGTATTGTTTGAGATGCAACATGCCGATCACCATGAGGGTGAGAACCTCGCCGGTACCCACCCTGGACTTGTTGATTCTTTGTCGCAAATGCTGAACTCCTTTTCGATGATACAGAATCGATGATTTTAATCCCGGTACAACATAAATGGAGTAAAAGGAATCATCCCTTTTTCAGGATCTATGATGCCTGCCTGCAAAAACTCTGATCCGCGTCTTTCCATGTATTCGATACGGATTTTATGCTTGCCCTCTGCTAACAAAGCCTGCCCTGTTTTAGCAATAGCACTGTGGTCGCCATCATGGTCTATCAACAGTCGATCGTTGAGGTAGAATCTGGAACCATCATCAGAGTTGATAAAAAAGGTATGGAGGCCATCCTGTGGAATATCGACATAACCTTCCAATACCAGGGCAAAATGATCGGCAGCATGCTCGATTACATTCAGGCTAACCAGCGGGCTGAACCCTTCCCTAACAGGCTTCAGTGCTACAAAATCAGGTAAATGTTGCCAGTCACCTTCATAGTATTTGTAATCCATGCCGCGGCGACGGGCTGTTTCAGGCTGTGCTTTTTCCAGGGCAGATTTTGTAAATTCCATTTTTGCCACCCGGCTTACTTTTCCTTCCGGTGTATAAACGCAGGCTTGAAGTGTACTGGTAGCTGTGATGCGAATGGGTTCGGAATATTCCGGACTATTGAAGTGGGGGCGGCTTCCATCAGTAGTATAACGAATAGAATAGGCAGGATCGAGGGCAGTAAGCACTACCGTAGTATGATCTTCAAAAAGGAGCTGTCCGGCTTCTATTTTAGGTGCAGGAGGCTGAACAACGGCTGTTTTACTTGTTTTTTCATCGGTTTTTTCCATTTGGAACTGATCGAATAGCCGACCATTGTGGTCTATCGCTTTAAAAACGAGGTTATTGTCAAAAATGGCAAAAGTACAGTAGTGGTGACCTCTTTCCAGCTCTTGGGTAAACCAGCTTCTGGTGGGAGCGAATTCTTCGATATACCCCCCGGCACCACCAGAGTTGATATAAACTACTCCTTCTTTCATGTTTACCATATCTTCTTTCAATGGCCAGCTGCGTTCGTACAGATGGGTGTGGCCAAAAAGGCAGAAATCCAGTCCGTATTTTTCATAAAGGGGCACCAGGTTTCGGGGGTTAGCGACACCCAGGGTGGAGAGTGCATTGTCCGTATCGCCATGGTCATTGTTGTCAGAGGAATAGGGTGGGTGATGGTGTACGGCGATTTTCCATTTGGCAGTGGATTTGGCCAGTTCCCATTCGAGCCAGTTGTATTGTTCGGAACCCTCGGACAAATCGCGGTTGCTGTCTATCATGAAAAACTGCACGTTTCCATAGGTAAACGTGTAATAATATTCCGGAGGAGGAGCCACTACATATTGGTAGTAGTAAGGAGCATCTTGTTCGTGATTGCCCAATACCGGATAAACAGGTATGCGGCTCATCAGGATGTTTCCATTTGGGAAAAAGTCTTCCAGCCAGTCTTCTTTTTGCATCCCTTTATCCACCAGGTCGCCTGCAAGTACTGCAAAATTGGGTCGGTCAGACCAGACTTTTTCAGCAATTTTGCCCCAAGCCCAGGGCGTCTCATCGTTGCGCTGCGTATCTCCAATCAGGGCAAACATAAATGCGCTGCTGTCTTTGACGGCAGTCTTGAATGTATAAACCGGAGAAAGGATGCTGTCGCCACTTTCGGTAACAGAACTGATTTGCCAAAAATAGTTAGTTTCAGGCTTGAGATCAGATAATTGTACCTCATGCATGTTGCGGTAACCTTCAAGGGTGGCTGTTTGATCCAGAACAGCCTTTTTGACACCGGCTCTGGCTTCGCCAAAAAATACAGTAGTGCCGGCAGGTTCTTTGGTTTCCCATAATACAAACATGCTGGTTTGTGTGCTAAACTGTAGATAGGGTTTGACCAGTAACAGATCAGCATTCTTATATTCCTGTGCCATAGTGGTGACAACTGAGCACAGGAATATTAAACTTAGTATAAGTCTTGACATATTCTTATTGGTTGGTGAATTAAAGCTACAAAAAACGCCCTTGATGTGAATCAGGGGTTACCTCAGTTTTAATTTCTATGTGTATTTTGAAGGGCTTGTGTGCATAAAAATTAAATCGGTTTAACTTAAAGATTTAAAAAACGGAGGGTGGAATCAAATCAAGGAAAATTGGCTGTTCTAGATGAAAAACGTACCTTTTTCATTCAAAGTGAAGACCTGCCAAAGCCCGGTCCCGGAGAGGTCTTGGTACAAGTGTTAATGGCAACAGTATGCAAGAGTGATTGCCACACTTTTCATGGTCACCGAGATGCACCTTTGCCATCGGTATTGGGACATGAAGCAAGCGGGGTAGTTATTGGGCTGCCAGAATCGCCTGTATGCGATATTAATGGGCAACTTTTGGCAATAGGAGTACCTGTCGTGTGGTCTATTTTTGCAGCACCCGGAGAAGATACTTTCGCGTTGCGGGGGATGATTCAAAAAAGTCTGGGGGTATTGAAATATGGCCATCAGGATAATCGATTGACTCCCTTCTCGGGGGGATTCGCTTCACACATTCTTCTCAGGCCCGGAACGGCCATCGCCTGCTTGAGTCCTGAGATTCCGGCTGCTGTGGCGGCGCCTCTCAATTGCAGCCTGGCTACCATGGTGGGGGCCTTTCGACTGGGAGGAGCTCCCTCCGGAGCATCTGTTGCGATAATGGGTTGTGGTATGTTGGGCTTGCATGGCCTGGCTTATGCCAAAACAAAAGGTTTTTCGAAGATAGTAGGAGTTGACATCGTTTCCGAGAGGAGGGTACGAGCTTTATCTTTCGGAGCTACCATTGTTTATACTTTCGAAGAATGGGCGGCCAGCCGTGAAACTTTTGACCTTGTCATTGACACAACAGGTGTGACCGCCGCTATGGAACAGAGTCTGGAGCACCTGGGTATTGGAGGTACAGCAGTTTGGGTAGGAGCTGTTTTCCCTTCATCAAAAGTAGCGATAGATCCGGAAAGAATCATTCGGCATCTGATTAGCATCAAGGGATTGCACAAGTACAATGAAAGTGACTTCAAAGAGGCTGTATCCCACCTGGAAGCACACCACAGGGGATTTCCCTTCGAATCTCTGGTAAATCCGATATTTCCCTTGGAGGAGATTGCAGCGGCCTTTGATTGGTATGAAGTGCCGGCAACCTACCGCGTAGGAATTATACCGGGAGCAAACCCTTCTCTCGATGGAGGAAATAGAGCAGACTGAGTAAGCCAAGTAAGATGATTACTACTCCGGTGACCAGACTAAAAGTGGTGAAAAAGGAGAGCCAGGACAGCTCTGCGACAAAGAAATCCTTGAATAGCATGACGGCTACACTGGCCAGATAGCCAAAAGAATCGGCAGTGTACATCAAAAAACCAATATTTCCCCGGGTTTTAAAAAAAGCAATCCAACGCTCGAATAGCATGGTATGGAAAAACATATAGGGAAGGTACATCCCAAAACCGACAGCAATCATCCAAAAAACAGGAGAAATAAGCCCCGCTTTGAACATCCAGGTTGCAAGCGTCAGCACAATTCCACCAAACAGAATCATGAAAAAGCTGATGTAAAATCCGAGTCGTGCTCCTTTGATGAGAAACATGGCACCGGCAATGAGCAGCACAATCACTGCTATAGGAATTTCTGACAGGGTGAGTATCTCTGGTTGGGTAGCGAATCCCAGGGCATTCCATATTTCTACGGCAAAGTTGTCCCTGAAATCCCGGTAAGCATTGAGGCCCATGTAAATCAGTGTTATCAAAACAATGCCAGGAGCAAAAGTGAAGAAAAATTTGCGGCGCTCGCCAACAGTCATAGGTTCCCGCTCGGCTCGCTCAGCTATGTCTGCTGCTTCGGGTGCAGGAATCCGTGACAATAGATAGACCCCCAGCACTAAAGCCGGTATGAAAATAAGCCCGGTCACCCAGGGCATCCAAAATTCTCCTACTCCCTGCAGGACCAGCTCGCGTCCTGTCGATTTTACAAAACCCGAAGAGACGATAAAACTCGATGCCAGCCCAGCTGCCAGGAGTTCTGTTTGCCGCCTACCTTCCAGAAAACCAAAAACCAATCCCCAGATCATACCAAGGGGCAGCCCGTTGAAAAACAAGCAAAAAAGATTCCATGGCGGTGGAATCAGTGCAAAAGCAAGCAGTGAAAGCCATGAAATTCCTATCAACACCAGGATGTACCGCACTCTCTTCACAGCTTGAATTTCTGATACGATCTTGATGCCAAGAAATTTGGAGAGCGTATAGCCGGCAACTTGCGTACTTATCAGCAAAATTTTATAATCCATTCCCCATAGATTGAGCCCCTCGTAAACCCCCGCAGTGAAAGGTTTTCGAAAGGCATACATGCTGAAGTAGGTAAGGAAAGCTCCTGCTATGCTCCATACAGCAAAGCCTAAGGCCTTGGATTTTTGTTGGCTTGTCATGTTTTTCCGGTCTGCCTGATCGTTTAAAATGGAAAATTAGACAAGCCCTTCCACAAGCCGGGGATTGGTAGCAATAACAATAGGTTAAGTAATTATTAAGCCAAGTTTAGAAAGGTTGGCAGCGTCCTACAACTGCTTCATTTGCTGCAGTGCCTGACGAAATACTTCCACAGACTGAGCACCGGAAATGGCATATTTTCGATCAAAAACAAAAAATGGTACGGCACGGATGCGCAATTGCTCCGCTTCGTTGATTTCCTGTATGACCTGTGGAAGGTATTTTCCGCTTTCCAGGGCTGTTTGCACACTTAGTGGATCCAGTCCCAGGCTTTCTCCTATGGCTATAAGGGTACTCATCTCGTCAAGGTTTTTCCCTTCGGTAAAGTAGGCTCGGAACAACAATTCTTCTGCTTCATGCTGGCGATTGACTTCGCGGGCAGCATGGGATAGGGCATGTGCCTGAAGGGTATTGGCGACTATTGCCTGGTCCAGTTGATAGTCCAGTCCGTCCAGTGCGGCCATTTCGCTTACCCGCTGGTTGGCCTCACGAGCTGCTGCCTCTGTCATTCCCTTGGCTTGGGCCAGGTACTGATGAATGGAAAGGTCGGTGTTGGTTTGTAAATCCGGGGCCAACTGGAAGCTTCGCCAGGTAATTTGCAGGGCTGTCTTGTCGGACAGGCTTTCCAGGGCTTGATCCAGTCGACGTTTGCCAATGTAACAGAAAGGACAGATGAGGTCACTCCAGATTTCTACATGCATGAGAGAGGGGTTATTTTTGTAATTTAACGGTCTCACAAGGTAGTGGTTTATTTTATGACCCGTAAAAGTTGTTTTCATGGAATACCAACATTTGTTGCACCAAAGAGAAGGTGCCGTCCTGCGCATTACCCTCAATCGCCCGGAAAAGCGAAATGCCCTGTCAGAACCGATGTTGTCGGGACTCAGGACGCTGCTCACAGAAGCTGCTGCTGACACTTCCCTTCGGGTGGTAATCGTAAACGGAGCCGGAACAGCCTGGTCTGCAGGGGTGGATCTGGAGCTTTTCCAACACATCAAAGTAGAACCGGGATTTCAGGCTTATGACGATGGTGTCGAAATCATCCGCTTGCTGGAAACCATGCCACAGGTAAGCATCGCGATGTTAAACGGTCCTTGTTTTACAGGAGCCCTGGAACTCATGCTGGCTTTCGACCTGGTATGGGCTGCTGCTGATGCACGGATCGGCGATACCCACGCCAAATGGGGCATTCCTCCCAAGTGGGGCATGACCCAGCGTCTGCAACAACGAGTAGGTTTGAGAAAGGCCAAGGAAATGTCCTTTACAGCCATACCGGTTTCAGGAGAAGAGGCCGAACGCCTAGGCCTGGTCAATAAGGCGGTCCCACCGGAAAACCTGGAAAAAGCAGTCGAAGAACTGGCTGCACAAATCGCATCCAACAGCGCTCAGGGCATTGCTGCGATGAAACACCTGTATCATTATGGCAGTTTGAAAGGACTGGAAGCAGGCATCGCTTATGAACAACATTATACTCCTGAATTGACTGACAAAACAGACACCCTGAAGCATTTTCGCAAAAATATTTGAAGTTTGACCCCTTCTTAAGCAGATTTTAAGTCAAAGCTAATGCCTTATTAACTTTGATTTTCAAAACTTTGACTATGAGAATTTTAATTGTCGAAGATGAGCCGGGAATCAGCGCTTTTCTCAAACAAGGTTTGGAAGAGGAGTCTTATGCAGTAGATGTGGCAGCTGATGGAAATATGGGGCTGGAAATGGCTTTGTCAGGTGAATACGATCTTATCCTGCTCGACTGGATGTTGCCAGGGATGAGTGGGGTAGAAGTCTGCAGGGTTTTTCGCAAAAATTATAAAGATACCCCCATCATTTTTCTGACGGCCAAAGATACTGCCGAAGAAGCTGTTTTCGGCCTCCAATCCGGTGCCAACGATTATATCCGAAAGCCTTTTAATTTCGATGAACTTCTGGAGCGCATTCGGGTACAGTTGCGACCAAAATCGGGCGAACATGCAGTCTTTACCCTGGGAACCATTACCCTCAATACAGATACCTACGAAGTGCGCAAAAGCGGAGAGCTCATCAACCTCACTCAAAAAGAATTCGCCCTGCTGGAGTTCCTGATGCGCAACAAAGGGAAGGTATGCCGTCGTACACGCATCATCGAAAGCGTTTGGGACATACATTTCGAATACAATACCGGCATCATTGATGTGTACATCAATGCCCTCAGGAAAAAACTGGCACTTTCAGACGAAGAAAACTACATCCAGACCGTACGCGGTGTTGGGTACATAGCAAAGGAATGAAAAGAATAAGCATCAAAGATAGAATTGCATTGTATTATTTGCTGGCTTCGGCTATCATCATGGCCGTTGTTTTCGGTTTTATTTACTTTTCTGTTCAGCGCACTGTATGGCTCAACCTCGATAGCGATCTTTCCTATGAGGCGGTACAGCATACCAATGAAATCAAGATTAACGGGGATACCATTGTTTTCTTCAACAAAGCAGAATGGGAAGAAAGAGAACATCGGGAACCTCAGGTAAACCCCGTTTTCATTCAATTGATGGATAGCCGGCTTCAACTGATGGACAAATCACCCAACCTCAAAGAGGATGTTTTGCCTATCGATAAGACACGAACCATAGGACAACATTTTGATGGCAAACTCAAGGACCGGGATATTCGCCTGGTTCAGGTGCCTATCAAAGAAAATAATGTTACCAGGGGATACATTGTAGCAGCCATGTCTTCGGAGTCGGCTATTTCTGTTATCAACAAACTTCGTGCAGTACTGGGGATTACCTTCCCATTCCTGTTGGGAGTACTTTTTGTGGCTTCTCGCTATCTGGCCGGAATCAGTATAAGACCCATCCGGGAATTGACCAATACCGCGACCCGCATCACTCGCAATAATTTGAAGGAGCGTCTGCCGCTCCCCCCCAATAGGGACGAAATCCATGAGTTGGCAGAGTCGTTTAACAACCTGTTGGCTAGAATAGAACGAGCCATGGAGCGCGAAAGGCAATTCACGGCAGATGCTTCTCACGAATTGCGTACGCCGCTGGCTACCATAAGGGGAACGTTGGAAGTCCTCATTCGAAAGACCCGGTCACCGGAAGAGTATGAGGAAAAAGTTTGTTTTTGTC
>JALQTV010000549.1 GCA_023268675.1 Saprospiraceae bacterium
CGAGAACAACATGCTTGGCCACTCGACTGCGCTACCGAGCTGGTTTTGGACGGGGCAGACACGCATGCGATGCCTGAGTGAGTCAATTGGGCAATCGCTAGAACATGCCTATGCCCATCACATTCAACGACTCATGGTGATTGGTAACTTCGCGTTGCTGGCGGGTATCGAACCGCAGGCTGTGCACCGCTGGTATCTCGGGGTATACATTGATGCTTTCGAGTGGGTAGAAGCCCCCAACACGCTGGGGATGAGCCAGTTCGCCGATGGCGGGCTGCTAGCGACCAAGCCCTATGTCTCGAGTGCTGCTTACATTGGCAGGATGAGCAATTACTGCAAAGATTGCCAATACAACGCCAAAGCGCGTATCGGAGACAACGCTTGCCCATTTAATTCGCTGTACTGGGATTTTTTCGAGCGCCACGCCAATCGCTTTGAAAAGAACCCGCGCATCGGCATGGCCTATCGACAGATCGCTAAAATGTCCCCTGAAGTGCGTGTCGCCATTAAAGAACAGGCC
>JALQTV010000550.1 GCA_023268675.1 Saprospiraceae bacterium
AACCACAACAGCCAGAGTGAAACAAACCATGTCAAAATCTTCCTTAAGGGACCCTTTCCCAAGTTTGTTCAAGACAACTTCCTGTGAACGATATTTTTCCCGATATAGTTCCAAGAGTTCCAAGGTATGAACTTGTACAATTTCAATGGCTTATAACTTCTTAACCATTGGTTTTAGAGCAGAAAAATATATTGACAGGGTATAGGAAGTCATACCCAAAGGATTACAAAAATGAGGTCACCTTTGACCTTCATTTCAAGGTCAAACTGAGGTTAACGATTAAAAAAAAATGAAAAACTGTGAATGAGTTGTTGATATAAAACTCATATTTGGTATAAATCATCGTTAGGGCAAGAGAAAAAAAATTGCATCATCAGATATGACCTTGACCTTTATTTCAAGGTTACACTAAGGCCAAAACCTTTTAAAATTGATTAATATTAAAAAATCTTCTTCTTGAAAAGCAGAATAGCCAGATTAAAACTAATTGATTAAAAATTATCCCTGGGGGGCCT
>JALQTV010000551.1 GCA_023268675.1 Saprospiraceae bacterium
TGATGTCAGAAACGATTACAGCGTAGTCATCTCGTGAAATGGTGCTTAAAGCCACCAATGGATCTTCGAAAACCGAAACCTCGTGCCCTTCGAGTTCCAAGCCTTGAGAAACCGCATGCCGTAAATCAGCATCATCATCCAGTAATAGTACGTAGGGTTGGTTCATCCACTGACCTCGTGATCAACTCGCTTCAAGGATACTCGAAACGACGCACCTCCGAGGTCTGAATCGGATACAGCGATAGTCCCACCAAATTCACGGACTAAGTCGGAGACGATAGATAGACCAATACCGAGACCCACACCCGCTTCTTTTGTGGTGAAGAATGGTTCGAAAATCTGTTGTGCAATCTCAGGGTCAATACCAGAACCGTTATCGGCGACCTCTACAATCACCTCGTTATTTGATTCACTCACGCGTAAGCGGACGAGTGCATCATCTCGACTTGCGGTTGCATCGATTGCGTTGGTGATTAGGTTCACAAACACTTGGGTTAATCGAATTTTACCGCC
>JALQTV010000552.1 GCA_023268675.1 Saprospiraceae bacterium
GAGCGTGGCCAGGTTCTATGTAAGCCAGGTTCAGTGACACCACACACAGAGTTCGAAGCAGAAGCCTATATCCTAACGAAGGAAGAAGGCGGACGTCACACACCATTCTTTGCAAACTACCGTCCACAGTTCTACTTCCGTACAACTGACGTGACAGGCACAGTTAAATTGCCAGCAGGCACAGAGATGGTCATGCCCGGCGACAACCTAAAGTTCGAAGTTGAACTGATTGCGCCAATCGCGATGGAAGAAAAACTACGCTTCGCGATCCGCACAGTCGGCTCAGGCGTCGTTTCTAAAATCATCAAGTAATAATCCTACTTGAAACGGTTGGGGGAAAGAGCGCTTCGGCGCTCTTTTTTCATTGGTATTCCAGTATTGAAATACGGTCGAGCGAACTGTAGTTCTAGAATACATTATTCGTGAAGTCAGTGTCTTTTTAAATGATTGAAAAAATCGTTCGCGCATTTTTGGTGATTTTTATTCTAGTTGCTTTGGCAATGATTGTTG
>JALQTV010000553.1 GCA_023268675.1 Saprospiraceae bacterium
ATAGTGAAAAAAAATCGTTTACATTTGTGAAGTAATTATTTAAAAGGATTGTTTTTAAACTTTTCTGATAAGGTTAGTGTTTTAAAAACAAACAATAAACAATAAGATACTAAAATTCATAATTTGGTTTTATTTGGTTAGGGCTGAGGCGACGCAACAAGTGTCGCCTCTTTTTTTTCTCCTGTTAAAACATATAGATTTCTATATGTTTTAATCTCTCAAATTATTCTTTTCAACATTTTCGTTTTGTACCTTTGTGCCAACTCGGTGAATACAGAAATTATCGACTTTCAGAGCATTATTATTCACTACAAGAAATTCAAAAATTATTAAAATTAACCATTAGATATGAAATATGATGTTACCATAATCGGGTCTGGACCTGGTGGATATGTCGCAGCAATCAGAGCTGCTCAGTTAGGTTTTAAAACAGCTATTATTGAAAAAAAATCATTGGGTGGAACATGCCTAAATGTAGGTTGTATTCCTTCTAAAGCCTTATTGGATT
>JALQTV010000554.1 GCA_023268675.1 Saprospiraceae bacterium
TCCTTATGCTAGATGAACTATGGTACACCGTAGGGGAATCGAACCCCTCTCTCCAGCGTGAAAGGCTAGTGTCCTAAACCGATAGACGAACGGTGCATTTGGAGCGGGTAACGAGGGTCGAACCGATATCTCCTAAATGGTGGAGGTTAAGGGGATCGAACCCTTAACTCTGCCTTGCAAAGGCAGCGTGTTCCCATTAGCACTAAACCCCCAAAATGGTCGGAGTAGTAGGATTCGAACCTACGACCTTTCGCTCCCAAAGCGAACGCACTCCCAGACTGTGCTATACTCCGTTAATTGGTGCCCATGGAGGGACTCGAACCCCCACGCCTCGCGGCGCCAGATCATCATTCATCCTTCTCTCCTTTTGCCTTCAGCACATAGGTCACACCATCAATCTCCACTTCACGTCCCTCACACGGTGCTGATGCAGGCTTGTCACGCAGATCAATCCCTGTAATTTCGAGGAACACTTCTGCATCGAAAGCTGGAAGCGCCTTGG
>JALQTV010000555.1 GCA_023268675.1 Saprospiraceae bacterium
GGAATGTTTCCAAACCATACCCATAGCCTTGCGCATCAACTCAACCTTTTTTTCAGGGCTTGTATTTCGTCGCGGAATTGTGCGGCTGCAATAAAGTCGAGTTCTTTGGCAGCCTGTTTCATTTTCTTTTCGGTATCGGAGATCATCTTTTCTATCTGATCTCTGTCGAGGTAGCCCAGCAAAGGGTCGGCAGCCAGGGTTGCTGTTTCCGGCTCTATGTAGGCTTTTGCGGCATTCCCCCGTATATCCAGAATGGAATGTTTGCTAAGGATTTCCTCCCTGCTTTTTCGGGTGGTTTGGGGTACAATGCCGTGTTTTTCATTGTAGGCTTGTTGGATTTTCCTGCGTCGGTTGGTTTCGTCTATGGTCTGACGCATGGAGTCTGTGATTTTATCTGCATAGAAAATTACAAGGCCGTTGGCATTCCTTGCAGCCCGACCAGCTGTTTGCGTCAGAGAGCGATCATTGCGCAGGAACCCCTCTTTGTCTGCATCCAGGAT
>JALQTV010000055.1 GCA_023268675.1 Saprospiraceae bacterium
AAAAACAATTTGTCAAAGAAGGCCTCGTCAATACCGGCGTCTATGTTTGTAATGTTTCCCGCTTTTACGAAAAAAACTTCCCCGAAAAATTTTCCCTGGAAAAAGACTATTTCGAAGCCCTGGTAGATCAGCTCCACTTTTCCGGATTTATAGGAGATGGATACTTCCTGGACATTGGCATTCCGGAAGATTATAAAAGAGCGCAGCAAGAGTTAAAAGTTTAAAGTACCTCCCCTCCTTGTGCCTCCGTGGTAAAACCATGCATCTCACACAATCGTACAATCCTCAAATTAATCACAATTGTACAAAAGCAGGCTCATACAAACTCTATATACAAACGCCCTAAGTTCCTGAAAACAAAAGTATAATCACATGAAACAAAATCTTTAGCGCTACATTCAGTTATTTTTCTATGATTATATCTTAAAAAAAAACCTTTCATTTAATATATTTGCGGGTCGAGAATATTTTTAATTCACAAGCTTATTCTTTTTATATTCTCTCAACATTTTGATAAGACCATTTCGACTTATCGGTAGCGAAGCTTTGTTGACAATAAATTGTAAGCAGGAAACGGGTAAGACCCTTGGCAGTTGGCCTTTGACCATTTTAGCCTTTAGCGCTTGACGATAATAGGCTATTAAAGCACTGAAAGGGCGAAATAAACCAGCGATGGATGACAACCCATCCTTAAAAAACCCCGCAAGGGGTGAAATGATTGTAGAAAAAATGTGTAACCTGATGATGAACCCCGCAAGGGGTGGCATAATCAATAATCACCGAATCGAATAAAACACTAAGAATTTAGCACCCTTGGGCACAAGGGGTACAGTCTAACCAAATATCTCCGAGCCACATTCAAAGAGGAATGATGCCAGAGGATTTATTTGGTCATAGCAGTCAATCAATAGTCAACAGTTCACAGGTTACTGTAAAAACAAACGCAGGATGTCTGTAGCAGCCTGGGAAATTTTTGTTCCGGGGCCAAAAATCGCTGCAACGCCGCAATCGTAGAGGAATTCGTAGTCTTTGGGTGGAATGACACCGCCGACAACGACAAGAATATCGTCTCTTCCTATGTCTTTGAGGGCCTGTATGGTTTCAGGAACCAGCGATTTGTGTCCGGCAGCAAGGGAAGATATGCCGAGTATGTGAACATCGTTTTCAGCGGCCTGCATGGCAGCTTCTTTGGGTGTCTGGAAGAGAGGGCCAATATCTACGTCAAATCCTAAATCGGCAAAACTACTGGCAATGACTTTGGCACCCCGATCATGGCCATCCTGGCCGAGCTTGGCTACCATGATTCTGGGTCTTCGTCCTTCCAGTAGGGAAAACTCATCTGCCAAGTGTCGTGCTTCGAGGAAATCTTTGTCTTGTTCAATTTCCCGGGCATATACTCCGGTGACACTTTTGGCATCGGGTTGGTACCTTCCAAAGTGCCGTTCGAGCGCATAACTGATTTCTCCCAGCGTGGCTCTGCAGCGAGCAGCTTCTACCGCAAGTTCGAGCAGGTTGCCGGAACCGGAACCGGCAGCGAGAAAAAGGTTTTCCAAAGCCCTTTGAACAGCTTCTTCGTCTCTCGTTTTTTTCACCGATTGTAGCCGGGCAATCTGATTTTCGCGCACTGCTTGCTGATCTACATCCAGAATGTCTATGTCTGGCATGTCTTCGACAGGAAACAGGTTGACACCTATGATCTTGTCTTTGCCACTGTCTATTCGGGCTTGTTTTTTTGCAGCAGCTTCTTCAATACGGGTTTTGGGAAGGCCATTTTCCAGTGCTTTGGTCATACCACCCAGGGCTTCCACTTCTTCGATCAGTGCCCAGGCTTTTTGAACGAGTTCGTGGGTTAACTTTTCCACATAGTAAGATCCGGCCCAGGGATCTATGCTGTGGGTACATTGCGCTTCTTGTTGCAGGTACAATTGCGTGTCTCTGGCAATTTTTGCCGAGAAAGGTGTAGGAAGGGCAATGGCTTCATCGAGCGAATTGGTATGTAGCGATTGAGTGCCACCCATTACGGCAGCAAGTGCTTCCACAGCCGTCCTGGTAACATTGTTGAAAGGATCCTGAGCGGTCAGGCTCCATCCGGAGGTTTGACAATGGGTCCGAAGTGCCATGGATTTGGGGTTCTGTGGATTAAAACCTTGCACAATTTTAGCCCATAGCAGGCGCCCGGCGCGCATTTTGGCAATTTCCATGAAATGGTTCATGCCTATAGCCCAGAAGAAAGACAGTCGGGGAGCAAAATCGTCAATGGAAAGTCCTGCTTTCAAGCCTGTGCGAATGTATTCCAGCCCGTCTGCAAGGGTGTATGCCAATTCCAAATCTGCTGTAGCTCCCGCCTCGTGCATGTGGTAGCCACTGATGCTAATGGAGTTGAATTTGGGCATTTTTTTGGCAGTAAAGGCAAAAATATCTGCAATGATGCGCATGGATGCCTCGGGTGGGTAGATAAAGGTATTGCGCACCATGAATTCTTTCAAAATGTCATTTTGAATGGTACCACTGAGTTGTTCCGGGCTCACCCCCTGTTCTTCTGCTGCAACGATATAAAAGGCCATGATAGGGATGACAGCGCCGTTCATGGTCATCGAAACAGACATTTGGTCAAGAGGAATCTGGTCGAATAGGATTTTCATGTCCTCTACCGTATCGATTGCTACTCCTGCCTTGCCAACATCCCCGCTGACCCGCTCGTGGTCACTGTCATAGCCTCTATGGGTAGCCAGATCAAATGCGACAGAAAGGCCTTTCTGCCCCTGAGCCAGATTGTTCCGATAAAAAGCATTACTTTCTTTGGCTGTTGAAAAACCGGCATATTGGCGGACAGTCCATGGTCTGGCGAGGTACATAGAACCATAAGGCCCCCCGAGATATGGCGGAAAGCCGGAGACGAACCGAAGGTGGGTAAGTGGTATCAGGTCAGAGGCTGAATAATTTTCAGGTACCTGAATGCCTTCAGGCGTTTCCCAGCTGCCAGCAGGCGGAGCAGCCATTAACAGGTTGGTATTTAGCGGAATATTTTTAAAATCTATTCGGCTCATAGTTATGAATGTTTTATCCGCTGAAACTATCTTATGAAAATCAAAACAAGCAAACGGTTGTCAAGTTGTAAAAAATAGCTTGATCTGGCAATTCCCCGAACCAATTCTTTAATTTTATAGTTGCAATAACAGCTTTGTATCAGCAAATTTACCGCTAAAATTTTTTTAAGTGATAGCATATTCGAAACATACCCTGCCAAATGGACTGGTAGTTCTGATTCACGAAGATGATAGTACTCCTATGGCAGTAGTCAATGTCTTGTATCACGTGGGTGCCCGTGACGAATCCCCTGACAAGACGGGTTTTGCCCATTTGTTTGAACACCTGATGTTCGGAGGCTCCAAAAATGCGCCCGATTTTGATGATCCGATTCAAATGGCAGGTGGTGAAAACAATGCTTTTACCAATAATGACATCACCAATTTCTACAATGTGCTGCCGGCAGATAACCTGGAAACGGCGCTCTGGCTGGAATCCGACCGCATGCACCTGCTGAATTTTGATCAAAAGGTGCTGGACGTACAAAAAAAGGTGGTAGTGGAGGAGTTCAATGAGTCTTGCCTGAACCAACCTTATGGAGATGTATGGCACCACATTTCAGAGATGGCTTATAAGGTTCATCCTTATCGCTGGCCAACCATCGGAAAAGTACCCGAACATGTAGCCAGAGCGAATATGGATGATGTGAAGGATTTTTACCAACGCTTTTACAAACCCAACAATGCAGTCCTGGTGGTGGCAGGAAACATCAAAACAGCTGAAACATTGGCTCTGGTGGAGAAGTGGTTTGGAGATATTCCTGCCGGTGAACCGGTTTCCCGACAACTTCCGAGTGAACCTGCACAGGTGCGCTTCGAAAAGCGAATCAACCATGCCAATGTGCCTGTCGATGCATTGTACCTTGCTTTTCATGCTCCTTCACGCGAAGCTTTTGACTTTTACGTGGCAGACTTGTTGTCAGACATGTTGTGCAACGGAGCTTCTTCCCGTCTGTACAGCGAGTTGTTGAAGAAACAACAATTGTTTAGTCAAATTGACTGTTACCTTTCTGGGAGCGTTGATCCCGGGCTTTTTGTCATTGAAGGGAAACCTTCTGCAGGTGTGACGCTGGAAAGAGCAGAGGAGGCCATTTGGAAAGAACTGGATTATCTGTTGAACCATCTTGTGTCAGAAGAAGAACTGCAGAAATGGAAAAACAAGATGGAAAGCACCATCATTTTTTCCGAAGGCAATGCCCTGAACAAGGCAATGAATCTAGCATTCTTCGAGGCCTTGGGCGATGTGGATCTGATCAACCGGGAGGCTGAACTTTACCAGAAAATTACGCCGGAGGATATCCAGCGCGTTGCCAGACAAATACTGACACCTGAGAATTGTTCTGAAGTATATTACAAAGCAGATGAGCGCTATGGGGTGACTTCTTTAGTCCAGGAAACGCCGAGCCTTGTATAGAAAAGGTTTCCAATAGGATGATCGGCTGATGTTTTCCATGATGACTCCACGACTTGTCGTGCTGTGTATGACTGTAATTCCTTCAGAGGTATTGGATACTACCAGTGAGACATGAAATATTTGCCGATTGCGAGGGCGTTTGAAAAAAACCAAATCTCCGGCTCTTACCCGATCCGGACTTATCTCTCTGCCCTGACGGGATTGCCCGTCTGCTGTTGCAGAAAGGCGCAAATCGAAAGCCGAAAATACATAAGAAGTGAAACCGGAACAATCAAAAGCTCGGGGATCCTTTCCGGCGTATTTGTAGGGAGTACCCAGGTATTTTTGGGCATAAGCCACCATCTCATCCTGCTTCGAGTTGCTCTTTTTGACCCATACAAGCTCCGCTTTTGCCTTGCGTGAAGAATGGCAGGAAGGCAGGAATAATACAGAAAGGACTATAAGAAACAGCATCAGGCGCATGGCAAAAGGTTTTAATCAACAATAGTAAAACTGTCTCTGTCCTTCAGAAATTGCAAAGCCTGCCGGAATTTTTGCTGCGCATCCATGGATAAGGTGGCCAGGTGCACCACAGGATCGTGTGCTTCGTCAAACAATAGTTTCCCTTCGTAATCTATCACCCGGCTATCGCCGGAATAATAAATGTCGTTTCCATCCCGACCGACGCGGTTGAGTCCAATGGTATAAGACTGGTTTTCTATGGCACGTGCGACGAGCAGGGATTTCCAGGCATGGGCTCTTTTTTCCGGCCAGCTGGCTACATAAACCAACAGGTCGTAATCTTCACGATTTCTGCTCCAGACAGGGAATCTGAGGTCGTAGCAAACGAGGGGCAAGATCTTCCAGCCTTTCCATTCGATTATCATCCGCTCCTTGCCTGCTGTATAATGTTTGTCTTCTCCTGCAAAGGTGAAAAGGTGTTTTTTGTCGTAGCTCAGGACCTGGCCATTAGGAGGCATCCAAATCAACCTATTGAAAAAGTGGTCACCATCGCGGATGATCAGACTGCCTGCTATTACAGCATTCTTAAAGTGGGCCATTTCCCGCATCCAGTTTAGGGTAGGCCCCTCCATGGTCTCGGCTAGTTTAGCAGCTTCCATGGTGAATCCCGTAGAAAACATTTCGGGCAGCAAGATGATATCTGCATGATCCGGGATGTTCTGGATATGATTGGTGAGGAGATCAAGGTTGGCAACCTTGTCCTGCCAGAAAAGATCGGTCTGGATAAGCGCGACGTTGAGTTCCATGGTTTGACAAACTAAAAAAGGAGAGCAATGCAATGACTACTCTCCTTTTTCCCATAAAAGGGAAATATGTACAGAAAAATGTTACTTCTTCGCTTTTTCCGCTGCCGCCGCTGCACTTCTCAATGCACGAGGGATCTCGATGGTAGCAACTGGAATGCCGGGAGAGCTCATGATTTCAATGCCTTCCATTGATTCGATGTCTCTTACTCGGATAGACTGCCCCAAATCCATACCGGAGATGTCCATTTTGACTTCGTCTCTAAGGTATTGGGGAGTAGTTTTGACTTTAACTTTTCTCAGGGTTTGCAACAACTTACCACCCAGTTTTACACCAGGGGATACGCCGTAGAAACGGACAGGAAGCTCAACCTTGATTGCATGACCTTCGACTAATCTAAGGAAGTCAATGTGCTCCAATGCTTCACTTACCGGGTGAATCTGGAAATCTTTTACGATTGCCTGGTAAGATTTGCCATCCACTTCGATCTGGGCGATCTTAAAATCCGGCGTGTAGATGAGTTCCTTTACATCGCTGAATTTAACGGAAAAGTGAACAGGATTATCTCCGCCATATATAACGCAGGGAATCAAGTTTTTGGATCTTACACCTTTCGTACCTTTCTTTCCAAGGTCTTTTCTCAATTCTCCTTTTACGACTACGTTTTTCATGATGACTAAGTTCTTTTACTTTTATTGGAAGGATCTGTCGATCCTGATTCGGCTCGCAAAGATAATTAAAAAGTAATTAATTGCGAAGATTTTTTTAAAAAACTAACTTTCAACAAAAAGTGCAGAGATAGAGCGGTGCTCGTGGGTGTTCCGGATCGCTCTCGCAAAAAGTTTTGCGGTAGAAAGCACCTTGATTTTGCTGCAATTCTGTTTGAGAGGAATCGTATCACACACGATGAGTTCTTGCAACTGTGATTCTTCAATATTTTTATAGGCATTTCCTGAAAGCACAGGGTGAGTACAAAGAGCCCGTACGCTATTGGCTCCTTCTTTCATGATGATGTCTGCAGCACGGCAAAGGGTTCCGGCAGTATCAACAAGGTCGTCAACAAGGATGACGTCGGCACCTTTGACATCACCTATCACTGTCATTCCGGCGATTTCGTTGGCTTTTTTGCGGTATTTGTCGCAGATTACCAGATTGGTACCAAAATGATTGGCGTAGGTTCTGGCGCGCTTGACACCTCCGACGTCCGGAGAAGCAAAGATCACATTTTCCAGCCCTTTTTCCTGCAGGTAAGGAATGTATATCGCATCGCTTTTGAGGTGATCCACAGGAATGTCGAAGAAGCCCTGTATCTGATCAGCATGGAAGTCCATGGTCATGATGCGGTCTGCACCCGCAGCCTGAAGAAGGTTGGCTACCAATTTGGCAGAAATAGGCACCCGTGGTTTGTCTTTGCGGTCCTGACGGGCGTAGCCGAAATAAGGGATGACAGCAGAGATGTAACCGGCAGAAGCCCTCTTGGCTGCATCGACCAGGAGGAGCAGTTCCATCAGATTTTCCGAAGGGGAAAAAGTAGATTGGATAAAGAAAACGTAGGCTCCCCTGACAGATTCATTGATTACCGGGTGCATTTCTCCGTCGCTAAAGTGATGAACTTCTACTTTGGCAAGGGGATGACCATAGTAATCCGCAATTTTGCTGGCCAGATATTTGGAGTTTGTACCGGAAAAAAGTTTGACCTCTACCATTGGGTTTGACAATAATTTTACTTAAAATTGACAATCAGCGGATTGGGAGAACCGCGATAAACCGCAATTTTGCATTGGTTGATAAATATGGTTTTATTAGAAGGCGTCTCACCAATAATACTGAGATGGCTCCTAAAAAAGCGAAGTACAAAAGTAATAAGATTTGGCTGGACTGACTCAAAAGAGTGATATTTTCAGCAGAAATCATACTTTAACAGGAGATGACCTTTCGTTGGTCTAAAATCAAGGTTTATTCCTGCAATGCTTCGTATTATTGACAAATTTCAATTTACACCTCTAAAGATCAAAGGTAAGTACAAAGTCGTATGTCACTTTTTTTATTAATCAATTCCTGGAATACGCTCGGCAGCGGAAAGCAAGGCTTTTTCCTCCTGGGACTGGTCAGTACCCTGCTCTTGCTCGTTTACATTTTGTTTACACTCTTTCCAATAGGAGAAGAAGCAAGTGATGGTATACCGGATGCTCGTACCCTGAGGGTATTTATCGGATTGACAGTTTTCGGCTGGACAGGCTTTTTGCTACAGGTATTGGGATTGCATATAGGTGAAAGCAGCTGGCTTGCAGGAGGAGTAGTGCTAATAGTATTTTTTCCGCTGTTGCGGAAAAATCTCAAATTTTATAGCCGACGCGGATACCGCCAATGGATGACCAGCACGGGGAATGTGTCTCGGTGGATCCCTCCACATCAAAACGGGTATGGCAAAGTGTACCTGATGGAACGCGGAGTCAGGAGGGAATTGGATGCGGTGACAGTCGGGCATGAACTGGAAGAGGGGGCTCCCATCCGTGTGGTGGATGTAATCGAAAAAGACAAACCCCTGATTGTGGTCGAACCGCTTACTTCTTCCGCTCGGTCACAAAGATGACCAGATCTTCGAGCGATTGTCTGGCACTCGAATAAGGGAAAGTACGCAAAATATCAAAGGCTTCTTCCCTGAATTTGTACATCACTTCTTTTGCATAATCAAGCCCCTTGCTGTCCCTTACGAACGCAATGACTTCCTGGACTTTTTCGGGTTTCAGGTGGTGGCGCTTTACGGTGTTGATGATGTGCTTTTTATCTGCTTTTGAAGCATTTTCGAGGGCATAGATCAAAGGCAGTGTAAGCTTCTTTTCTTTGATGTCAATGCCAAGAGGTTTTCCTACGTCTGCCGAACCGAAATCAAACAAATCGTCACGGATCTGAAAGGCCAGGCCTATTTTTTCGCCGAAAAGGCGCATTTTTTCAATGGTCTCAGGGTTTTTATCGATAGAGGCAGCACCTGCACTACAGGCAGAAGCAATCAGAGAGGCTGTTTTCTGCCGGATGATTTCGTAATAGACAGATTCTTTGATGTCCAGCCTGCGAGCCTTTTCTATTTGCAGCAACTCTCCCTCACTCATGGCTTTTACTGCATCCGATACAATTTCAAGCAGCTGGTATTCTTTGTTTTTCAGCGCCAGCAACATCCCCTGAGAAAAGAGGTAGTCGCCAACTAAAACCGCAATTTTGTTTTTCCAGATGGCATTGACTGAAAAGAACCCCCTTCTTTCAAGTGAGTCGTCCACTACGTCATCGTGGACAAGCGTTGCAGTGTGTAAGAGTTCAATGAGGGAAGCAGCGACATAGGTAGCCGGCTTGACCTCTCCACAAACGCGGGCAGCTAAAAAAACAAACATGGGGCGAACCTGCTTGCCTTTTCGCTTGATAATGTAATAAGTGATTTTGTCCAACAACGGTACATGGCTTCGCATAGATTGCCTGAAATGCGCCTCGAAATCAATTAATTCTTGTTCGATGGGCTTTTTTATGGCATCGAGAGATTTTACCATGTTGACGTATTGTATTTGAATGTAATGCAGGTTTTGTTCACCTGAAAATGCCTGTTTGACATCGCCGGCCAATATAGGAACAAGTACCTGTATTTTATGTTTTACGCAGCTGCTTTATTCTGACAAAGTATCCTTTTTTCAAAGTCTTTTGTAAAGGAATGTCCTCGGTTTTATTGTACCTTTGATTCGTTTTAGATGCTTCTGTTACAAACCCTGACCGGGCAATTGGCAGAATCCGGAATTCATGCAATTTAAATTATCAAGCTAATGAAAAAAGATACCCTGGTATTCGATTTGATCAATAAGGAGTTGAAAAGACAAAGCAGAGGTATTGAACTGATCGCTTCCGAAAATTTTACAAGTCAGCCTGTTATGGATGCTATGGGCTCCTGCCTGACGAATAAGTATGCCGAAGGATATTCGGGAAAGCGTTACTATGGAGGTTGTGAGGTAGTAGATGAGGTAGAAACGCTGGCTATCGAACGCTTGAAATCCCTTTTTGGCGCAGCTTACGTCAATGTACAGCCCCACTCGGGTTCGCAGGCAAATGCAGCTGTGTATCTCGCTACATTGAATCCGGGGGATGCCATTCTCGGCTTTGATCTTTCTCATGGGGGACACCTGACTCACGGTTCTCCGGTCAATTTTTCCGGCAAACTCTACGACGCGCATTTTTATGGAGTAGAGCAGGAGACAGGAATCATTGACATGGATAAAGTTGCGGAAAAGGCGCGGACTGTGCGTCCAAAAATGATTATCTGCGGCGCTTCCGCCTATTCGCGCGACTGGGACTACGCTCGTTTCAGAGCGATAGCAGATGAGGTCGGAGCTGTGCTGCTGGCAGACATCGCCCATCCTGCGGGTCTTATTGCAGCAGGTTTGCTGAACGATCCGCTGAAACACTGCCACATTGTAACTTCTACCACGCACAAGACACTCAGAGGGCCGCGAGGAGGAATCATCATGGCAGGTGAAAATTTCGACAACCCCTGGGGTAGAAAGATGAAAAATGGTACCCCCTTAAAGATTTCTTCTATCCTCGATAGCGCAGTTTTTCCGGGTACGCAGGGCGGCCCACTGGAGCACGTCATTGCGGCTAAGGCCGTAGCTTTTGGTGAAGCATTGGATCCGTCTTTCAAAACCTACGGACAACAGGTGATCAACAATGCACAAACCATGGCCAGGGCTTTCCTCGATAAGGGGTATCATATCATCTCGGGCGGTACAGACAACCACCTGATGTTGATAGACCTTCGGTCAAAAGGAGTGACCGGCAAGGCAGCTGAGAAAGGACTTGAGCTGGCAGATATCACCGTCAATAAAAACATGGTACCCTTCGATACACAGTCGCCTTTTGTGACTTCAGGTATTCGCGTAGGAACGGCAGCCATCACCACCCGTGGATTGAAAGAGGCGGATTGTCTGAAAGTGGTTGACTGGATCGACCGCATCATCATGAACGTTGAAGACGAAGCAGTAATCAGACAAACCCGTGGGGAAGTCAATGCCTTTATGGAAGGATTCCCGCTTTATTCAGCCTGATTGCCGTCCGCTTTGCTCAGCTCGTGGATCTCATAACCGGCGTCAAGCACGGCTTCTTCCACTTGGCGCCAATCAATGTTGTCACCACTGACGGTAAGTATTTTGTCGGGGTTGTCGGTGTCGACTTCCCAATTGGTGATGTTGGGAACATCTTCGATGAATCCACGCACGGCACGGATGCAATTCTGGCAGTTGATATTGGTTTGATACTGTTTGGTTTCCATTTGTTTATATCGTTGTGATGCTTAAAAGTACACAATTTCCAATTAAAGTCATGAGTGTATTGCATCGGGCAGGCTTTTTCGGGTTTATCTTCTTTTGCAGCTTTTGGGCTTCAGGGATTCCCGATGTCTCAGCACAGATCACGGTGAAAGGCCGGATTCTGGATGCCGCTACACTTTTGCCCGTGGAGGGCGCCGCCGTGGCGGCAAAAAATTATCCGCAAGTTGGTACAGCATCTGATAGCATGGGGTATTTCGAACTGAATTTGCCCGAAGCTGTCAGCCGACTGATCATCCGCCACATTGCATACACAACCGTCATTTTGCCACCCGAAACGGGAGAGGACATAGAAATTTTGCTGACGCCCCGTTCCCTGTCTCCGGAAGAAAGCATTACTGTGACAGCTTCTCGTATTCCGGTGTCTCTTTCTTTGGCAGCTCCGGTGGTGGAAGTGCCCCGGACTTTGCTGCTACGCGACCAGGACCTGAGTATCGCACCGGTGCTGAATCGCATTCCCGGTATTTTCATGCATTCGGGAGCGCTGAATACCAACCGTATTACCATTCGGGGCATTGGCAGCCGTTCGCCATTTGCTACAGCAAAAATCAAAGCGTATCTCAACGATATTCCCCTTACTTCCGGAGTGGGCGAAACGACCCTTGAAGACATAGACCTGAGCCTGATTAGCCGCGCACAGGTTTGGAAGGGGCCCTCTGCGAGTACCTATGGTGCTGGCCTTGGAGGGGTATTGCTCTTCGAACTGGATGACGGATCCCGGGATACGGTTTCGGCTTTCAGCCAAAAATTTACCACAGGTTCCTTCGGGTTGCAGCGATACCAGGCGTCCTTGAAAGTGGCAGATCCCGACAGTCGTTTGAAAATACATCTGAATTACAATCGAACCCACCTGGACGGTTATCGCGAAAACAGTCGTTATGATAGAAGTGGCCTGGCGCTGGCCGCTCACTGGGATTGGGAAGATTCCGAATTGACGGTTTTTCTCAATGGGATTGCCCTCAAATCGTTTATTCCAAGTTCTTTAAGTGCCAAGGATTTTAACGAAAACCCGGAGAAAGCTGCCTTTATTTGGGCTGCTGTCAAAGGCTTTGAAGATTACGATAAGCGAAATATTGGCCTCAATTACCGCAAAAGCTGGGAAATGCCGGGGGGCAACCGCCTCGATTGGTCCAGCGCAGCTTTTTCAGGCACTTATGGTGCCTACGAATCCAGGCCATTCAATATCCTGCGCGAAAACAGTCGGATCAGTGGCTTGAGAAATACCCTGGAATGGAAAAATTCCAACAGGCCGGGTTTTTCTCTAAAGGGTGGACTGGAATGGTTCGAAGAAAATTACGATTGGCAGACCAACCGGACCATCGCTGGTGCGATGGATACCTTGCTGAGCGATGATTCCGAGCGGAGGACCTACGCCAACCTTTTTGCAGAAACAGAAAGAAGATACGGCCCCTGGAAATTTTCCCTGGGATTAAACTATAATCAAACAGCCTATCGGCTTGCCGATCGCTTCCCCTCAAATGGTGATCAGAGTGGCAGGTATGCTTTTGACCCGGTTTGGTCGCCCCGATTGGGCATCCGGTACAGTCTGAGCGATCGCATCGCCCTTTTTGGTGTAGCCAGCCATGGTTTTTCTGCCCCCACCCTCGAAGAAACCCTGAATCCGGACGGACAGGTAAATCCGGATATTCGCCCCGAACGTGGCTGGAATATGGAACTGGGAGTCCGGGGAATCCAATGGCGGGAAGCATGGAGCTTTGATGTCAGTGCATTCAACATGGAAATTCGGGATCTGCTGGTGGCAGAAAGAACCAATTTCGATCAGTTTGTCGGCAAAAATGCCGGCAGAACGCGGCACAGCGGGCTTGAATTCTTTTTGCAGTACAGCGCCCCCTGGTCGCAGCACCAACTGGATATTGGTATGGGATATACGCTGGCCGATTATCGCTTCAGAGAATTTATTGACCGGGATGTTGATTATTCAGGCAAAAGCCTGCCCGGCATTGCCCCTCATGTAGCCAATATCCTGCTGGACTGGGCTACCCCGTTCGGAGTATTTTTGAATGCTTCTTACCAATGGGTAGATGCCATGCCCTTGCGCGATGGCAACGAGGCTTACAGTGAACGATATCAGTTGCTGCATGTTAAATTGGGGTGGATAGGCCAATTGAGCAAGCACTTTTCGTTGGAAATGAGTGGGGGCATTCAAAACCTGCTGGATGAACATTACGCTTCCATGATCTTGGTCAACGCAGCAGGTGCGACTCCCCGTTATTATTATCCGGGGACTCCCCGTAATGCCTTTGGCAGCCTACTGCTGCGATGGAACTGGTAAAACAATACAATGGAAATCAGATTTATAAGTAACGAAGAA
>JALQTV010000056.1 GCA_023268675.1 Saprospiraceae bacterium
GATTTTGTGCGACTTTCTTTGACAAGACCAATTCCTGATATCCGCCGATTTTCACCCTGACTGACTCATCGAAGCCAAAGCGCTCCAATAATTTCAGTTCTGCCCCCAACATCAGATCAACGCGCTCCAGGTAACGCAAAAACTCAGGATGGTGCTCTTGCACCCCGACGACTGCACAGGAGTCCCCTTCCTTCAGATCGCAAAGGAGTATCTGCTTGCGCATCACAATAATCGCTCAACGAGACTATCAGACTGGATGTGTTCCAGTTGTTCTGCAATCGCATGGACCTCATCCCAGGAAAAATCCAGTTTATCCACCAGAAAAACTTCCCACAAACGATGTTTCCGGATCAGTATTTTGGCTATCCTTGCTCCTTCTTCTGTCAGAACTACCCCCCTGTACTTTTCGTGTAACACCAATGCCTTTTCAGAAAGCCTTTTGATCATATCTGTGACAGAAGCAGCACTGGTATTCATCTCGGCCGATATGGCATTGGTACTTGCCGGTCGGTCTTCTTTTTCAGATATCTTGAAAATGGCCTTGAGATAGTTCTCTTCTGTCTCCGAAATCTTGATCATCGAATTTTTTAAGTTTATACAAATATACCCATACCCACAGGTCCATCCAATCATTTGGGGATACGAATAAGTCTTTTTATTTTGGAGCAGTAATCATTTATCTTTCAGCTTAACAGAAAAAACATGTCAGAGAACCATACTTTACCCCACGTAGCCTACTTCTGCATGGAATATGGTCTGGAATCAAATTTCAAATTGTACGCCGGAGGCTTGGGCATACTCGCAGGCGACTACATGAAAGGTGCCAAAGACCATGAATACCCCATCGTAGGTATCGGAATCAAGTGGAAACAGGGATACACCGATCAAAAAATTGACGAACAGGGCAGAGTTTACGATGCTTACTACAATTACGACTACGATTTTCTCCAAGACACCGGCATCACCGTCAGCGTAGAAATACGTGGCCAGGAAGTAAAGTGCAAGGTCTGGAAATGCGATAATTTCGGAAACGCTGACCTCTACCTGCTCGATACAGACCTGCCCAACAACCCGGATAGCTGGACTACCGGTCAATTGTACGGCTGGTTTGGAGAAGAGCGCATTGCACAAGAAATGGTGCTCGGAATAGGTGGCGTTCGCGCTTTGCGAAAACTGGGAATCCCGATAGACATCTACCACTTCAACGAAGGCCATGCGCTGTTCGCAGGCTTTGAATTGATGCGCGAAAAAATGCAGCAAGACGGTACCAACTTCGAAGAAGCCTGGGAAGACTGCCGCAAGGAAATCGTCTTCACTACACACACTCCCGTCATCCAGGGCAACGAATCTCACCCCATCGAACGACTCATTTACATGGGGGCCAACCTAGGAATGACAGCCTCTCAATTGCAACAGCTGGGTGGCAACCCTTTCAACATGACCGTAGGAGCACTTCGCCTTTCAAAGAAATCCAATGGAGTGGCACAGTTGCATGGCGATACTGCCAATAAAATGTGGGCTCACATCAAAGACCGCGCAGATATTGTGCCCATTACCAATGCCATCCACCTCCCTACCTGGGTTGATGGAGACATGATCCGCGCAGCAGAAGGCCAGGGAGATCTGTGGGAAACCCACATGAAAAACAAAAAACAGCTGGTCAGTTTCGTTAAAGAAAAGAATGGAGCTAACCTAGATCCTGAAAAATTGATCATTGGCTTCTCGCGTCGTTCAGTACCCTACAAGAGAAGTGACCTCATCCTCAGCAAACCCGAAATCATCAATCCCCTACTGGAAAGCCAGCAGGTACAGATTGTCTTCTCCGGTCGGGCACACCCACTAGACGATACAGGAAAAGGCATTGTGAAGAACCTCTACGAAGCGAGCAAGGAGTTTCCTAATTCCGTGGTCTTTGTACAAAACTACGATATGGAAACCGGCGCCATGCTCACCCGCGGATCAGATGTATGGCTCAACAACCCACGCCGACCCAAGGAAGCCAGTGGTACTTCGGGCATGAAAGCCGCCATGAATGGCGTACTCAACTGCAGCATTCTCGATGGCTGGTGGCCGGAAGCATGCCAACATGGTATCAATGGCTGGCAGTTTGGAGATGGTTTTGAAAGCGATCAGGAATCCATTCTGGACAACCACGACCGGGAAGCGCTTTACAAGGTATTGTTGGAAGAGGTGATTCCTACCTACTACGACAACCACAGCAGATGGGTGGATATGATGCGAGCCAGCATCCTGAGCACAAAAGAACAGTTTGCCGTCAAACGCATGCTGGAAGAGTATTACGAACTGCTCTACAAAGCCTGATGCTCAAAAAGCGACGAAGGCCCTAGAAAAAATCTTCGGCCTTCATCGCTCTTGATTTTTGTGCTATTGCAGGCGACTCTTTCCTGCCAAATACCAGGTTTAAGCCCAGCCTTACATTCGCCGTACTGCTGTGCGTAGGAAATAGAATGCCCAACAAATTATCTGAAGCAGCCAGCAACTGTACAGGGCCCAACTTCAGCAACATATTTGCTCCTATATTTCCCAGTTTTCCGTGTTTGTACCCGATGAGCAAGCCTGCATCCAAGACTCTGCCAAAACTTCCATTCGCGCTGACTGCCACATAAGGGAAATGATAGCCCCTGTACACTTCATGCACATAAAATAACCCCACGCTGTAGCGATCATCCAGCTTCATGCGACCGCTGGCATACAAACGGGTAGGCAAAGCGGTAGTGTAAGATTCGTAGGTATCAACAAAGTCAAATTCCGCATCCAGACTATCCAATATGGCTATGTCTTCGGTATCGTTTTCCAATAATGAGCCTACAACATCCAATCCCTCATACGTATATGCTCCATCCAGCGTCAGATTTCCCACCTCCTGAGTCCAGGAAATTTGCCCCAAATCCAGCACACCCGCAGAAAAAGTAAAGGGGTCAAGATTATAAGTGGCTCCCAGGTCAATTGCCCAACCCTGATTGCCCCCAGAATTGTCCGGAACCGGCTCAAAGTCAAAATTGCCCAGGCCGTCGTAAGCGACATGACCGGTATGATTGATCCTATAATCTGCCAGCATGTTCAACTGATAAACATCGTCACTAGTCAATATCCGCAATCCTTTTTTGCCGGAGGCTACAGAAACATCTGTCCAGCCGCTGAGCAACTTGCCTCTCACACCAAACTGCCATTGCTCATTCAGGCGAAAAGCAAAGCCCAGCGCCATCTCCTGGTAAGCACTTGCCTGAAAATCCGGAGTAATATCGACTTCCTGCCCGATATAGGCTGCATTCCCCTTGGCAAGCAATTCAGGAAAAGTCTTGGGATAAGCAAAAAACAGGTTGAACCTAAGGCCATGCGTGAAATGCACCGAAAAACGGTCAGAAGCATAGCCCAGATATATGCTGCGTACATCCAACTGCTCCCGTATGAAATTATCGGCTTTGAGTTTGTCCAGCAGCTGATCTATTTCCAGCTGCCCGCTCCTATTGGCGCGAAGCAAGTCATTGATGGTTAAGTTGGTAAAACTAAAATCGTTGTGAAACCCAGGCAAACCCAGCGTAAAGGTATGTTTGGGCATCCAGGCCGGATTGCTGATACCTGATTGCCAGCTGTAATCCAAAAAGGGTGTACCCAGCTCAGTCTGAGCCTTCGCGCTGCCTCCCAATAAAAGCAGTACCAGCACTGTAACAAAAGGTGATTTTAACATGATGTCGGGGTTGAATTATTTGAATTTGGTCAGGATAGCACCCATTCGGATTCCAACATCCTGGTAATTGTAAACTTTGACCGCTCTCGAACCTGCGTCCGCTGTCGCAAAAGTGAGTTCCAGTATCAATCGGGTGGCAGGCTTGATGCTCTCAAATTTCTCCTGATTGTACGCAAGCTCAGTGATTGTAGTATTGGTTCCTGTACTCAGACCGTTATCATCCACCTCCGCAGCCTTCACCAACGCAAGCGGTTCCTCCAGCAAGGTATTCAATACATTGAAATTATCATCCACGAAATAACCCTGAAGCGTCAGTTCTAGCGGAAGGGTATTGTCAGTTACCAACTTGAAACTGGCCTCATCGAATGCATCAAAAGAACCCGGATCGATTTCGATGGTATCCCTCGCGGAAAAATCAGCCAGACTACCATGAAATGGCAGAGAGACTTCCATGCTTAGATTCAGATTGCTGCTATCGGTCAAAAAACCACGAATACCTGTGTCGGCATCCGGATTTGCCAGAGCAGTAATATCGTAATGGATGGCTACCGGACGGGAACTTAGCAATTCCGGAAGGTTCGAATTGAGGTGATCCAGACGGAAAGTTCCGGCAACTGCACTTCCCATAGCCGCCAATGCTGGATAGGGTATGTCAAGATCCTGGCCGGTAAGGTCACTTTCCAGACTCAGTGTCACTCCTTCCGTCGTCAAAACATCAAAGCGATTGACCTGCACCCTGGAGGGCAAACCCAGGCTATTATCAGATACCAGCGTCACGGATGGCGTCGCAAAACTGATCGCTCCGCCATTCAACCTATCCCGGAAAAACTCCAATGCCAATTCGCCTTCGCCTCCCTCCAATGACACCTGTCCAAAATATCCCTGAGCCTTAGAAAAGCCCAGATCCTGAAAATTGACGACAAAATTTTCCAGTAACACCTCGGTACCATCAGCATCTATAGCAGTATAGCGAATACTGAATTTACCCTCCGGCGTTAGCATCTGATAGCCCTCGAGTGCCATAGGGGTCGATGCATTGGAGTAAGAAGGTTTCGTTCCTGCTCCATCCCAGGCAGGCAAAGAAAGGGTCGAAAAACGAAGTGCTTCCCCCTCCTTTTGAAGTTCGGGAAAAACAAGGTCAATCGAAAGGGGCTTGTCATGTGCCGAGGAAAAACCAAAACTCAACTTTCCTGCCTTCAGATCCAACAGATCGAAAGCAACTCCACCAGGAATGCCCGCAGGCAGCTCCATGTCAGGAAGCAACACCGGAATCGCCGTAGGAAAGCTAGCCGCAAGTTGGTCCAGCAGGCTTTTTCCCGACTGGGAAAACAGCTCCTGATCGTATTCAAAATACAAGAGTCCCTCATCATCGACTAGCAAACTGGCATCCTCCTGATAAGACTGTAGAAAATCTTCCAGCGCGACGGTAGAATTGACCAGGGGCAAAGCCCAGGAAGACTCCACACTTACATCTTCGATGTTTTCCAGCTCCTGAAAAGCCTCGCAGGAGGAAAAGAAAAACAGGAAGAACAAAGAAAAATAGATAAGCAAAGTTTTCATATATAAATTTCGTATCTTGAGAAAAGACTTGCAACAAACCTTTTTGAAAACGTACCAACCCCGGGCATATTGCCGGAAGTTAAGTTTTCGTTAATCTACCTGTCGGTAAAAAGCAAATGGAAATTCGATCCGTTTCCCCAGAAAATTTTTCAACCCATGAAAGCCCTGATTCTCCCGGTTGTCATCACATACATCATTTTTTCAGTAAATAATTTGAGTATGGCTAACAATCCACATTTATCCTATATCGATGCCTACAAAGATTTGGCTATCGAAGAAATGCACCGGACCGGCATTCCCGCAAGCATCAAGCTGGCGCAGGGCTTATTGGAATCGAACGCCGGAAGAAGTGAGCTTGCTACCAAGGCAAACAATCATTTTGGAATCAAGTGCGGAAGTACCTGGAAAGGAGGACAGTACTACCGGGAAGATGACGACTATGTAAATGGTAAGTTGGTAAAATCTTGTTTTCGCGTATTCAACAACGTGGAAGAAAGTTACAGAGCGCATTCGGCTTTCCTGATAGGACCCGGAAAAAATGGCCGCTACGCTTCATTGTTTGACTATGGCACCGATTACCGCCGCTGGGCACAGGGGCTCCAACAAGCAGGTTATGCTACCGATCCCAACTACCCCATGAAGCTGATCAGCTTGATCGAACGCTACGACCTTCACCAATACGATCTTGCAAAACCAATTACTGATCAACCCATTGCCGCCACTCCGCCGGAAGTTCCCCCCTTGCCCAAACCTACCCCACTGCCGGATGCTGCCAATCCCACACCAGTTGCACCTGCCCCGACACCTCTGATGACCATTCAGTACCTCAATGACATCAAATTTACAGAGGCCGGGTTCGGAGAATCACTTGAATTGCTCTCACAAAGAACAGGCGTTTCTGAGAAGCGCCTACTAAAATACAACGATCACCTTTCCGGTAAAAATCAATTGCTGCAGGGAGGTACAAGGGTTTTCCTTCAGCCAAAAAGGAGCAGTTACCGCGGCAAAACACTTTGGCATGTTGTACAGGAAGGAGAAAACCTCTACTATATCTCTCAGCTCTATGGGGTGAAAATGAAGTCTCTCTACAAACGCAACCGAATTCCGGAAGGTGAAGAACCCATAGAAGGATCCAGCATCAAACTCCGGGGTGGACTGGTAAAAATCCCCCCCACTCTTCGCAATGAAGCAATCATAAGCCCGGTTGGTGTGGATGACGCCGGTTTCCTGGACATGGAAATGGAAGCTGGTTCGGCAGCACCTCCCAACTACCAGCCCGACAACAGCCCTGGCACAGTTCCCGATCTGACACCCGTAACGCCTGCTCCCCAAACAGACAGGGAACAAGCTTTTTATTATGAAGTAAAACAAGGCGATACCCTGTGGAGCATATCCCGACGCTACAACCTGAGTCTGGATGAATTAAAGAGGATGAACAACCTTGTCTCAGACCAAATAAGCATAGGAATGCAGTTGAGAATACGATAAAACCATGATTTTCACCCGGTATCCTTTACCAATCTTAAAAAAAAGTGTCACTTTTGTGGTAAAAAGAACATGAGAGTATTATTCTTCCTCGGTATGCTCTTTGTAGCAATAAATGCTCAGGGTCAAAGTTATGCCTTTGGCATCAAAGGTGGCCTTACAAGCGGTTTTCAACGCTGGGACAATTCCTTCAGTGCCCGCGACCCGCTTTATCGCTACCACGGCATTGCCTTCATAGAAACCGCCGATGAAGGCAGTCCCTTCTCATTGTTTGCCCAGGCAGGCTACCACATTAAAGGAAGTGCCATCCGGACTTACCCTACAAAAGTGAGTACCCCTACCGGGTTTCAGGATGTCCCCGGCTTTACCATACCCTTCGAATTCCACAATGCATCCCTGACATTAGGAGCCAAACAAAGAGTAGGATCAGGTGCATCTGACCTGTACTATCTCCTGGGCGTACGGGGGGACTATACCCTAAGTACCAACCTGGATGAAGTGGCATCAGACAACAAAGGCATCTACCTGGGCATTCTGCCCTTTGATGCTTTTGTAACCAAATTCAACTATGGCATTACTTTGGGTGGAGGCATACAATTTGACTTTTCAGAATACGTGGCTACCTTCCTGGAATTGACCGTCAATCCGGATTTTTCCAAACAATACCGACAACCTGCCATACCCAATGTAAGCAACCCTAACCCCAACAGCAGCAATTCTTTGATTACCATTCCCGAGCGACAAATCAGCAATACTACCATAGAGTTGACACTCGGTTTCCGATTCCTGCACAAAATTGTTTACCTCGACTAATGATGGAACAACAATCAGTTTTACGTTCAGAAAACCTAAAAAAAATATACGGGCGACGTACTGTCGTCAGTGAAGCCAGTCTGGAAGTACGCCAGGGTGAGATCGTAGGTCTGCTTGGCCCCAACGGAGCCGGGAAGACAACTACCTTCTACATGGTCGTAGGTTTCATCAAACCTGACAATGGAAAAGTGTTCCTCAACCAACAGGACATCACCCATCTGCCCATGTACAAAAGAGCACGCAACGGAATTGGCTACCTGCCTCAGGAACCTTCTGTGTTCCGAAAACTAACAGTAGAAGACAACATCAAAGCGGTACTGGAAATGACTCCGCTGAATAATTCCCAGCAAAAAGAAAAGCTGGAAAGCCTGATCGATGAATTTGGATTGGAAAAGGTGCGCAATAGCCGCGGAGATACCCTCTCCGGGGGAGAGCGTCGAAGAACAGAAATCGCAAGAGCACTGGCTACAGATCCCAGTTTTATCCTCCTCGACGAACCTTTCGCAGGGATAGACCCCATCGCTGTAGAAGACATTCAGTACATCGTAGCCAAACTCCGTACCAAAAACATCGGCATCCTGATTACCGACCATAACGTACAGGAAACCCTGTCCATCACCGACAGAGCCTACCTGATGTTCGAAGGTAAGATCCTCCGGGCAGGTACTGCTGAAGAACTCGCAGCCGACGAACTCGTGCGCAAAGTTTACCTGGGCAAACACTTTGAACTCAAAAAGAAAACCATAGAGTTTTCCTGATTGTTAACCTCGATATCAGGAATCATGAAGAAGAAAATCATCATTCGCTTGTTCGGTGCGCTCCTCGCATGGTATTCTATAGGTTGCGAAGCACCCGAATCCGAACTCCGCGTTACCAGACAGGAAAGAGAATTGGCGGATACCCTCTTCAGAAGTCAGCTCGATACCCTTCTGGCATTCATAGACAGTGCCTGCAATGAAATCTTCGAAACAGAAATGGAGCAGGCAATTGATTCCATCTACCAACTCAGAAAAGAAGAAGAAGCTGAATTACGGCAACGAGCCATTCAATAAATCGCGCCATGGATGCAAGTAAATCAATCCTGCTGTTACTTCTCACTATCAGCAGTTTCGCCTGTGAAGCCGGAGAAGACCAATCTGTAAAGGTACAGGCTTTGGTGGATGGGCTCGTTAACGACCGTATCAAATCGCACAAAGAAATTCGCTTGCAGCGCTGCCGCGAAGAGATGCTGAGAGAAGCCGGAGAAAAAGTAGATTCTATATTATTGGAAGAAGCGCGTATGCGCAGAGATACACTTTCCCGACCCCCAAAACCGACAAAACCCCTGCAGCCTGCTTTTAAAGCACTGCCGGATAGTTTGAAAGACATACAAAGGCCTCAAATACCCTCTGAAAGCGGAGATACCCTGCTCCGATACGACTAAACTCAAAGCACCAATGCTTGTTGTACCATTGAAATACCAGCAATTTTGTAAATTGCATACCGGAAAAACACATTGTATTTTTTCATAAACCACAATCTTGTATTATGTCGTCTATAGATATCGAAGCGCTTAACCAGCAAATTTATCTCGATAGTGCCTTTATAGAAAAGATACGTGAACAAACATCCTCCGTTATAGTAGGACAGGAACTGATGATGGAGCGCCTGCTTCTCGGATTGCTTACCAAAGGTCACGTACTCCTGGAAGGCTTGCCGGGATTAGCCAAAACTCTGGCAATCAAAACACTCTCCAAATCTATCGATGCCAGATTCAGCCGCATACAGTTCACTCCCGATTTGCTTCCCGCCGATATCCTGGGAACCATGATCTACAACCCCGGACAAAATGAATTTTCGGTACGCAAAGGTCCCATCTTCGCCAATTTTATCCTGGCAGATGAGATCAACCGCGCACCCGCCAAAGTGCAAAGCGCACTCTTGGAAGCTATGCAGGAAAGACAAGTCACCATTGGCAGCGATACCTTTTTGCTCGAAGAGCCATTCCTGGTACTGGCTACTCAAAACCCGATCGAACAGGAAGGTACCTACCCGCTTCCAGAAGCTCAGGTGGATCGCTTTATGCTGAAAGTAAAAATTTCCTACCCAACCAAAGAACAGGAACGGGAAATCATTCGCCGCAACCTTTCCCTGCAACCTGCCGAAGCGATCAAACCCGTAGCACACCCGGAAGATATCCTGAAAGCCCGAAAGTCCGTGGAAAAAGTTTATATGGATGAGAAAATCGAGCAATACATCCTGGACATCGTTTTTGCTTCCAGAAATCCGGAAGATTTCGGCCTGGGTTCACTCAAACCTCTTATCTCTTACGGCGCTTCCCCCAGAGCCAGCATCAACCTGGCCATAGCCTCCAAAGCACTGGCCTTCCTAAGAAGAAGAGGTTTTGTCATCCCGGAAGACGTGCGAAACATCTGCCACGACGTCATGCGCCATCGCATCGGCCTGACCTATGAAGCAGAAGCAGAAAACATCACTCAGGAAGACATCATCAATAAAATACTGGATACCGTCGAAGTACCCTAAACCAACAGCAAACAGGTATGGATACTGCCGAACTACTCAAAAAAGTCCGGAAAATTGAAATCAAAACCAAAGGGCTGAGCAAGCATATTTTCTCAGGAGAATACCACAGTGCTTTCAAGGGACGAGGCATGTCCTTCAGTGAAGTCCGATCCTATCAGTTTGGCGATGATGTCCGAAACATAGACTGGAACGTGACAGCCCGGACGGGAGAACCCTACGTCAAGGTTTTTGAAGAAGAACGCGAACTCACCGTAATGCTACTGGTAGATTTCAGCCAGTCGGCTTATTTCGGGAGTCTGCACCAGTTCAAACACGAAATCATGACGGAAATATGCGCCGTACTGGCTTTTTCCGCGATCAACAATAACGACAAAGTAGGCATTGTACTGTTTACAGATGGCATCGAGCTGTTCGTCCCGCCCAAAAAAGGTCGCCAACACATCCTCCGGATCATCCGGGAGCTGATAGATTTCGAACCTAAAGGCAAGGGCACCAACCTCGAAAAGGCATTGCAATATTTCAACAATGTCATCAAAAAGCGCAGCATCTGCTTCGTCTTGTCTGACTTTATGGACCGCGGCTTCGATACCGCCCTGCGCATCGCCTCTCGCAAACACGACATCGTAGGGGTACATCTCCACGATCCCCGCGAAGCGGAATTGCCGGATATCGGACTCATACGGGCACTGGATCCTGAACACAACGAGGTGCGCTGGGTAGATACCGGCTCAAAACAAGTTCGCGACAAGTATGCACAAGGATTCAGAGAACAGTGGGACTACGCCAGAGATGCCTTCATAAAAAGCGGAGCAGACCTGGTAAGCATCTCCACACGAGATTCCTATGTCAATGCTCTGCTCAAGTTTTTCCAGAAGCGAATGAAGTAATTTTTTATAAAAAAATAGTCAGCACATGAATAGGTTCGTTTGGCTACTGATGATCATACCGGCAACTTTCTTCAACGCCGGAGCACAGGTGCAGGTAACCACCGAACTGGAAAGAAACAATATCCTGATTGGTGATCAGGTAAACCTGAAAATCAACATCAGTCCCCAGCCAGGCATCCAAATCACAGGTCTGGATTACAGCTTGCTGGAGCAAATCGAAGGACTGGAAGTTGTCAAGGCCAAACCCGCTGACACCCTCGTCCTTGACCAAAGTGCCTGGATGATGAGCCAGGAACTGGTGCTAACCTCCTTCGATTCGGGTTATTATTTTATTCCGCCGGTCACAGTCCGCTACCTTAATAGTGGTGTACCGGACAGTACTAAAAGCGGAGACCTCGCACTCCTGGTCAATACCATCCCCAATGTTTCCGATTCAACGCAGCTGGCTCCCATCAAAAACATCATCGGCGAGCCCCTGTCCCTATCCGATGCCCTGCCCTGGTTACTGGGGCTACTTGCACTCGTAGGGCTGATTATCTGGTTTAGGCGTTGGCGCAACAGACCTGCAAAGGAGGAGGCGCCTGCGGCAAAAATTGTCCCTGCTACCCCCCCGCACCAAATTGCCCTGGAGCAACTGGAAACGCTCCGACAAGCACAACTATGGCAAAAAGGAGAAATCAAGGAATACCATTCACAACTTTCTCATATCGTACGGACTTACCTGGAAGGCAGATTTGACATCCCTGCGCTGGAATCTACTACCTGGGAGATCGTACAAGCACTGAAAAACCGGACAGACCTTCCGCCTGATCAGGTACAGATGCTCCGGAAATTATTGGAAACTTCCGACCTGGTAAAATTTGCCAAAGCTGTACCCGAAACAGGCATACACGAGGCACTTTTCGAACAATCCAGATCCTTTGTAGAGCAGACTCAACAGTTTGAAAATACTGAGGAAAGCGAACACAAACCCTAAAATATGTGGCAACTGGCCCAAAATATAACCTTTGTTCATCCTGAAATACTCTGGCTACTGGCTGTCCTGCCACTGCTGGCAGGGTGGTATTACCGCAAATACAAGCGCCGCTATCCGGTGCTTACCTTGTCCAACCTGCAAATCCTCCAGCATACTTCCTCCCTTCGAGGAAGCCTGCGAAGTCTCCTGCCTGTGATGAGGATACTGGCGCTTGCTACGCTGATCGTGGCACTTGCCCGTCCCCAGCAAACCTTAAAAGAAGAAGAAATCAAGGCAGAAGGCATTGACATTGCACTGGTCATGGACCTGTCAAGCAGTATGTTGGCTCAGGATTTTCAACCGGATCGCCTCGAAGTCAGCAAGCGGGTAGCTGCCGATTTCATCGATAAGCGCCCCTACGACCGCATCGCTTTGTCTGTTTTTTCAGGCGAAGCCTTTACCCAATGCCCACTCACAACAGATCACGCCGTAGTCAAGTCATTCCTGGCAGAACTGGAGTGCGGACTGCTGGAAGACGGTACTGCAATAGGCATGGGGCTTGCTACCAGCGTCAATAGACTGAAAGACAGCGATGCCAAAAGCAAAGTCATCATATTGCTGACAGATGGTGTCAACAACGCAGGATACATCAAGCCACTGACTGCTGCAGAAATCGCTAAGGAGTTCGACATCAAAGTCTATACCATTGGGGTAGGTTCTGCCGGCGAAGCGCTCACCCCGGTAAGCAGAAGAAGCGACGGAAGGTACATCTATGGGCTCGCCCGGGTCGAAATTGACGAAGAATTGCTCAATACCATAGCTACTTCCACCGGAGGAAAGTATTTCAGGGCTACCTCTGCAGAAAGCCTGGAAGCGATATACGCTGAAATTGATCAGCTGGAAAAAACAGAAATGGAAATTACCAGCATCAAACGATACAGTGAGGAGTTCCGCGCCTTTGCCTGGTACGGACTGCTGCTGATTCTCCTGGAATTGTTGCTGCGATACACTGTATTGCGAACCATTCCCTGACAGAAAAAACCGTAAGCATACGATATGTTCCGCTTTGAAGACACAGATTGGTTATATGCCCTGGTTGCGATCCCTGTCCTGATCGCATTCTTCCTCTTTGCCCTGTACTGGCGAAAGAAATTGATCCGGAAATTCGGAGAGTATGCAACAGTCATGCGACTCATCCCTGATATGTCCGGCTACAAACATACTTTCAAGTTTATACTCCTGATGGCAGGACTGGCTTTCCTTATCATAGCCATGGCCAATCCCCAGTGGGGTTCAAAAAGAGAAAAAGTCAACCGGAAGAGCATAGATATGTACCTGGCATTGGATATCTCCAGAAGCATGATGGCCATGGACCTCACTCCCAGCCGACTGGAGAGAGCGATTCGGTTTGCACAAAACATCGTAGATGAGTTTAAGGGTGAGCGCATAGGATCCATTATTTT
>JALQTV010000057.1 GCA_023268675.1 Saprospiraceae bacterium
CCCCCACCGTAGCCTCCTGCGCCAAAACCCGTAGCTCCCCCGATACCGGAAAAGTTCATTCCTTCCGACACAGAGGCATTGTTTGACTTTAAAAAAGCAACAGACTTGTCTGAAAAACTGGGAGAACAGCCCGTCAGGGACCTCACCAAGGCGTTGTCCATCAACGACAGACTGCTCTACATGAACGAACTCTTTGGCAAAGACCTGGAAGCCATGAATGAATCCCTGAAATTGCTCAACAAACTGGATGATTTTGAAGGCAGCAAGAGCTTTTTGATAACCCTGGCAAGTCAGTACCATTGGCTTGAAGAAGACCGCATAGACGTAGCCAGGGATTTCGTAAGGCTGGTCAGACGCAGGTATTCCTGAAACTATATATCCTTGTGAACCGTTATATTTTTGTGTAAAGCAAAAAATTGCCATGGATACTGCCCAAAAATTAAAAACCAGTTTCTTCATTCCCCTGCAGTTTGCCCTCATCTTGTGGATCATACAAATAATCCAGTGGCTGGGAAACTTTAGCCTGGGTCAATTCGGAGTCTATCCACGCATGGTGTCCGGCCTCAAGGGTGTTTTCTTTTCTCCGCTATTACACTCGGGATTCGACCACCTGTTGTCCAATACCCCTCCCCTGATTGTCCTCTGGGCCATGATATTGTTTTTTTACCGACGCATTGCAACACAGGTGTTTTTACTTATCTATTTTCTGACCGGACTGGCAGTATGGCTATTTGCACGACCTGTTTTTCACATAGGAGCCAGTGGGGTGATCTATGGACTGGTAGCTTTTGTTTTCTGGAGCGGCATCTTCCGGAAAAACATTCGATCCATTGCACTAGCGCTCATTGTAGCGCTATACTACGGCTCAATGTTTATGGGCATACTACCAATCAAGCCCGGAGTTTCCTGGGAAAGCCACCTAATGGGAGGACTGGTAGGCATTTTCGTAGCCTTCCTTTACAAAAACAATCGGGAAAAAGAAGAAGAACGCACCCCCTACAGCTGGGAAACAGAACCACAACATAGCAACTTTTTCCTCGACAGAGATACTTTTGACAAAACCCGCAGGGAAAGAGAAGCCGAAAAACGCAATGACTATCCCGGCTGGTTTTCCACCAGAACCTAAATTTATGCCCGGAAAACTATTTTCCTTCCCCGGAACAGCAGCCCTCATGGGCAAATATTACGATAGATTCATGGCCGATCTGGAGGAAAAAGTGCTCCTGAAACGCCGAAAGCAACTCTTGTCTGAACTTCAGGGTAAAATACTGGAAATAGGCACCGGTACAGGAATCAACCTAGGGCTCTTTCCCCACCAAAGTACCATCATCGGACTGGAACCCAATCCCTATATGCTGGCACACGCCAAAGAAAGACCGGCCTACCTCGAAGCTCCGGAAAGATTCCATTTGTACAACCTGAAAGCTGAGGAAGCAGATTCCATCCTGAAAAACGAAGCTCCATTCGATGCCCTCGTTTTTACCCTGGTTTTGTGTACGGTATCCCGACCGGAAGACCTGGTCCGATCCCTCTTGCCTCACCTAAAAGCAGGGGCTCCTATCATCATACTCGAACACATTGTCGATCCACATCCCTTGATGCGCTTTGTACAAAGACTCTTCAATCCCTTGTGGAAATGTTGTTCCGAAGGATGCAACCTCACCCGATCCACTGATAAAATGCTGGAAAACCTCGGACTGAGAGTCGAACAGAAAAGTTATTTCCGTGCGGGCCTGACTTTTTATCAGGCAGTTTTGTATAAAGATTGAATTAGTTGGATTTCACTTGAAAGTCCTACTAAAAGGTCAAGCACATTTACGCCTGTTTTCGAAGATGATTCCTTCCACTAAGAATAGCAACTATTGGGGAATTCCGAATAGCTGCTATTCCTGTAATTATTGAACTAAGTTATTGGCGTTTATTAACCAGCTCATACACACAAGGTATCACGATCAGGTTGAGCAAAGTAGCAGAAAGCAAACCACCTAAAATTACTACTGCCATAGGACTTTGAATTTCATTGCCCGGTTCACCACCTTTGAGGGCAAGTGGAATCAAAGCAAGTCCTGTAGTAAAAGCTGTCATAAGAATAGGATTTAATCTGTCCAAAGCCCCTGATTTAAGTAAATCAAGGCCTTGTACACCTTCTTTTCTCAAATCCTCATAGCGTGATACCAGCAAGATTCCGTTTCTTGTAGCGATCCCAAATAAACTGATAAAGCCAATAGTAGCTGCAATGCTAATGATTCCGGAAGTAAAATACAAAATCAAGATTCCTCCCATTAAGGCCAATGGCAAATTGATCAGCACGATAAAAGACAACCTGACATCCTGAAATTCAAAATACAACAACAGGAAGATGATTAGTATAGCCACAACAGCCGTTATCATCAACAATCGTGAAGCCTTGGCTTCACTTTCAAATTGTCCACCATACTCCACTCGATAGCCTTCTGGTAAATCAATGTTCTCTGCTACGACCTGTTGAATTTCGTTAACCACTCCACGTAAATCACGTCCCTGAACATTTGCAGCAACTACGATCTGGCGCTTCACATTTTCCCTTGCAATGGTATTGGGTGAACTGACGGAGCTAACAATGGCTAATTGGTCCAGTGAAATTTTACCCCCATTAGGCAAAGCTATCAATGCATTATGTATGGCATCCAAACTATTTCTTGATTCATGTCTAAAGCGGACTACCAAATCAAAATACTGCTGACCTTCATAAATCTCACCTGCCTTTTCTCCTGCAAAAGCTATATCCACTTGTTTCATCAGATCCCCCACAGTCATACCGTAAGCTGCAAGCATTTGTCTTTTGGGAGTAATTCGTATTTGCGGCACTTCTATTTGTTGGTCCACAGCGACATCTGCGATGCCATCAATCGACTTAATGTTGCTTTCTATACGCTTACCCAATTCAAATAAGCGCTGCAGATCATCCCCAAATATCTTAATCGCAATATTGGCACGAGTCCCTGAAAGCATGTGATCGATCCGGTGAGCTATTGGCTGCCCCAAGGTAATATTTACACCCGGCACTACGCTGAGCTTTGTGCGTACTTCCTCAAAGAACTGATCTTTTGATTTACTGCCAAGAGTAAAGGGTACATCTATTTCTGCTGCATTCACACCCTGAGCATGTTCATCCAATTCTGCACGCCCGGTCCTACGTGTGACCACATCCACTTCGGGCATTTCCAAAAGCAGCTTTTCAATCAACTGGCCGTTTTTATTGCTTTCTTCCAATGACATACCTGGCACACCCACAGCACTGATTACCAGCGAACCTTCATTAAACTCTGGCAAAAAACTACGTCCTAATTGAGTCAACAAAACCAAACTGATGACAAAAGCTCCAACCGTCAATCCAATTACTGTTTTGGGGAACTTCAACACCCTTTTCAGTATGCTTGCATATAAAGCTTTTAGCCAGCGTTCCACTTTTGTTCCTTCCACTCTCTTGATTAGCACTATTTCTCTATGCAGTAAATAAGAACACAACACTGGTGTAAGTGTCATTGCCACAACCAGGGATGTCAATATTGAGGTAATGAAGGCAATTCCAAGAGGTTGCAACAACCTTCCTTCCATACCACTCAGGAAAAATAATGGTACAAATGAAACAATGATAATGAGCGTAGCAATAATAACAGAACTTCGGATTTCTATCGAAGCATCTTTTACTACGGTCAAAACGGGCAATTGTAATTGAGTGGGCTTTTGAATATTTTCCCGCAATCGCTTAAAAACATTTTCTACATCGATGATTGCGTCATCGACCAAGGCACCTATGGCAATGGCCATTCCGCCCAAACTCATTGTATTAATGGTATATCCAAACAGTTTCAATACGATGATCGAAACCAACAAAGAAACCGGAATAGCCACCAATGAAATTACTGTAGTTCGCCAGTTCATCAAGAATATAAACAAGACAATCAAAACAAAGAATGCCCCTTCCAGGAGGGTCTGATTCAGATTGTCGATAGAAGCTTCAATGAAATTGGCCTGTCGGAAAACATGACTTTTGATTTCAACACTTTCCGGTAACGTGTTTTTCAAATCTGCAATTGCTTCATCCAATTGATTCGTCAGTTTCAGAGTATTTACATCAGGTTGCTTGGAAATAGTCAGGATTACTGCAGGAGCGGCATTCAGAGACCCGTCACCTATCTTATCGGCAGCGCCAATTTTAACCATAGCTACATCTTTAACTTTGATGGACTGTCCATTAAAAGTTTTAACAACAGCTTCTTCCAGGTGCTCTATTGAATAGGCTCTTCCGCTACCTTTAATGATATATTGGTTACCATATTCATTGAGGAAGCCACCTGGTGCATTTACATTACTTTCCTGCACCTTTTCGAGAAGTTCACCAAGACTCACATCATAGTACTTAAGTCTTTCAGGATTAGCCAATACTTGATATTGTTTATAATCGCCTCCAATTACAATGACATTGGCTATGCCCCCAATAGATTTGATTCTTGGGCGAATCGTCCAGTCAGCAAGTGTTCGCAAAGCCATTGGTGAAAGGCTGTCTGATCGTACTCCCAACAACATTACTTCACCCATGATGGATGAGATAGGAGCCATTGTTGGCGTTCCCACTCCTGCGGGAAGGATTTCCTGCACCATTGGGATGCGTTCACTCACAATTTGCCTTGCCCGATAAATATCTGTCCCCCATTCGAACTCAACCCAAACAATGGAAATTCCTGCCGCAGAAGAGGAGCGGATTCTACGCACATTGGGAGAGCCATTCATAGCCGTTTCCAATTGATAAGTTACCAGCTTTTCAACCTCTTCGGATTCCATTCCATGGGCTTCTGTCAAAATAGTAACAGTTGGAGCAGTAAGATCAGGAAAAACGTCCACGTTCATGTTTCGGGCAATGTATATTCCTGCAACACTCAGGATCACAGCACCCAAAAGTACCGCCAATCGGTTTTGAAGTGAAATCGATAATATTTTATTTAACATAATTTAAACCTTTTAATGAGCGTGCCCGTGAGCAGGAGCCTGGCCGGACATAGAAGCCATTTTCACCTGATAGGCTCCCTTTGTTACCACAATTTCTCCCAACGAAAGTCCTTTCATGATTTCAACTTCGGTGCCATTTCTTCTACCAACGGTTACATTCCTCCGTTCGAAAGTCTCGCCGGACAATTGTACCATCACTGAATAATTTCCATAGTCTTCTATCAGGCAGGAAATAGGAACAACCAGACTTTGGGTAGCGTCTCCAACTACCACTTGAGCCTCTGTAAAACTTCCCTCGGGCATTTCCACACTTTCCCGAACTTCTGCAAATACAGAAATTAAAGGTTGATCCGCTTCTACCTCTTTGCTCACCGACAAAATCTTACCACCTTTCTCAGCAAGACTTGACCATTTGCCTGTGCCAGGCTGATACCAAATATTTTTAATATTTTGTAAATCAGCGTTGTACCTGGGACTCACCTGCACTTCAAGCAAACTACTTTTATGGCTCGTCAGAGTCACCAAAGCATCTCCTTGATTAGCAAAACCACCATTTACTACCTGGAAAGTCTTGATGAATCCATCCATTGGTGCAAAAATTTGTTTGCCACCGGCGTTATAACCATTGCTCAAAGTTTCATAGTTAGTTGTTGCTATCTGATACTTTTGTTCTACCTTTTCAAATTCTGCCTTCGGTACAATCCGGGACTCATACAGGTCTTTTTTTCGTTCATATTCGGATTTAGCCTGTTCGTAATCAGCTCTGGCTTTTTGTATCTCTGCGCTCAGATTATTGGAAGTAAGGCCCACACTACTTACAGACATCAAAACCTGCCCCTTCCTTACCGCACTTCCTTCCGTCAGGACTCCCGGACTAAAATTCACCCGTCCGCTTGCGGGAGCAACCAGTGTTTGGTAATCCGAAGGAGCTACTTTCCAAATACCTGACGTAACGATAGTTTGATACACTTCCTTTTTCAATACAGGAGCAGTTTGAAATTCCATCTTCCATGCTTGTTCTTTCAGAAAAGTGATGGCATTGCCACTTTCCTCTGTTACTCCCAGAGCATTGGCAGCTTCATCTGAACTAGCAAACACAGGAATATTTTCCAACACAATTCTATCTGAATAGTCAGGTGTTTGTAAATCAAAAACGAGCTGATAAATCCCTGGTTCTTTTGGTTGTAGTGAAGGTCCGAAAATTCCCGGGGAAGAGGGTGCATCCACTGAGTGGCGGATGCCTTTACCCCCTTTAATCAGACTTACTGTCACACTTCCCTCTCTCACAGGTTGGTGCTCATCCAGCACTGTGAAGTGAGCTGCGAAACGACTTGTCTCGCCGACCACCAAAGCTGGAAACTCAACAAACAATTCAGTTTGTTGAGTCCACACCGTAAAATCAACAGAAGCCATTCCTTCATTTTCATGCGAATGGCCACCTGAATCATCATGACTATGGCCATGGTCTTCCACTGCCTGGCATGAAAACACGACCAACGAAAACAATACAATTATATATCGCATATCAACTTTTTATTTAATGGTTAATGATCGTGGTGAGTACTGCCATCTTCATGTGTATGAGTGCCTTGTTCTTCAACCTTGGTAGTGTCACTACCAACCGTGAATTCTTCCTGCTCAGAATGCTCGTGATCATGGTCTCCGTCATCGTGACTATGTCCATGGTCACTTACTGCAGACTCTTCATGTGAATGTTCATTCGATTCCGCACTATGAGAGTGTCCGTGTTCTTCGCTGGATTCCTTACCAGTACAAGCTAGAGCGAATACAAAAGTTAATGCGATAAGAATATTTGAAATTTTCATTCTTAATGTGTTTAAAAGGTTTTACAATTGATGTTTTAAGAGTTGATTTTGCGATATATAGAGTTGGTATTGCATATCCAGCATGGCATCATAAGCTTGCCTGTAAAATTGAAGCTCCATATAATATTCAAGAAAGGACAATTCTCCCAAGTCGTAAGCCTGAAACAATAGTTCCTCACTATTCAAACCGGAGAGTGTAGCCTCATATTCCTGATATTTGGCTAGCGTTATTTCGTAGTCGTTGTGTAGCTTCTCAAAAGAAGAATAGGCTTGAAGCATCCTGGCAGAAGTAACCGACTGCTGAAAACCCACCTGATATTGAGCTACCTTCACTTTATTTCGGTTGCTCCAAAGCGGAATAGTTACACCTGCATAGATACCCGAATAACGCTCGCCGGAAACCCCCTGACTATTGAAGCCAGCAGTTAAATTTGGCAACCCCTTGCTAATGGCCAGATTCAAAGATTGTTGGGCAACCGCTTCATTTTGCTTTAATTGAAGCAGTTCGGGATCATTTAGCTGCTTTTCCTGCCAAACAGCGTCCTTTGGTAGCAAAACCATCGACGATTCGTAGTCCGTAATGGTCAAGTTGACTTCAGTTCCACCGTTCAAACTAGTTAATTGAAGCAATACACCTCTAATATCACTTTCAATCTGTTGGATTTTAAATTGTTCTTGCATCCAGGCTACTTTGGCTTTATTCAGCTCCAATATACCTGCCTGCTCTTTTTTGAAGAGTTCCTGAACCTGTTCAAAAACCTGTCGAGCCTGATCGACACGCAGCATTTCTGTTTTCATTCTCTTATCCAGGTAGATAAGGTTCAAACAATAACCCTTTGCTTTGGCTAAAATCTCCTGCCTTTTTACCTGGTAGTCTAATTTTAACTGCGCCGTTTGCTCGATAATAAGACTTTCTCTTGCGCTGTAAACCTTAGGAAATTCAACAGACTGGGAAATTTGAAACTCGGTATAACTACCAGAACTGTGCCCTCCAAAAGGAAGATAATAGGCTCCAAACTGCGGATCAGGCAAGTTATTCCCGGTTTTCAACTCAAGACTTTTACTTTCCACATACGCAGAAAGCGCCTTTAATTCCCGGTTGTTTTGTTCCACTTGTTGTAAAATACTACCTATGGAGGTAGTTTGGGTGATTCCACCAAACCACAACAAGCATCCGCACAACGCGAATACAATATTTTTATACATACATCTTGATTTTTAGGATCAATCATATAATTCTGAGCCTACGCCTTAAGCTCAGAAAAGCAGTAATATTCTGCTTAAAAGATTATCCTAAAGAAGGGGGGCCCCGAAGTAAATTAATTGGCGAATTAAAACCACCAAATCCTGATTCATTAAAAACCATGTACCTGTATGAGCCAAGATCGATGTCTCTTACTATGGAGTCGCAAAAACCGAAACTACCAAAAACCTTAATTTTGCCCTGCTTTGCTGACTTGGCATACTCTACATTGACAAGTACATTTTGATGAGTATGTTGGGAATGCGAATGGTTTTCAAAAAGAAAGTTCAAGAAATTTTTTTTCTCATGCTCCCTCTCATTTTCATCAGAATGATGATGGTGGTGATCTGATGGGTGATCGTGATGATGTGAATCTCCTCTAAATTCTATATTCCCCGCAATGTCATGCTTGTGGTGGCTGTGTGGCACAACATTGTGCATCATGCCAGATAGCATGATGAGCAACATGAAGCTTGCTTTTATTTGATCAATAAATTTCATCGATGTCAAAAGTATATAATTTTTGGCTTTTTATCCTTGTAATTTAAAGCTTTGAGATCGAAACAATTTAAACTTTTTCAATTCAAAAGAAGATCAAAAACACATAATGCCAAGCGATCCAATTTTGGATAGAAGTATCGAATCTAATAAGCATAGATCGATAATTATCCATCCATGCATTCGTTCGACTACAAATCGTTACTGGTACATTAGTTCATCAAATAGAGGAACATCATCCTCTAAGTCTTTGGCTATGCGCTGATTTGACTTTGTGCCAAAGTTTTTACGACTAAATTCAGCTCCCAATCGATCCGTACGCCAGAGTGAGTTTGTAGTTTTGGCTTTGCTTAAAAAAGTAAAATATAATGAGATATCATACCTTTGCAGCCGATTCGTATCCGCAAAAAATCTCATCCAACTTCTTCAAAAAGTTTAAATCACTTCGCTGGAAAACCTCGAACTGAGAGTCGAACAGAAAAGTTATTTCCGTGCGGGCCTGACTTTTTATCAGGCAGTTTTGTATAAATGAAAGCTTCCCCCTAAAACAGGCACAAAAAAGTATAATTTTGTGCTTAAATGAAGTCCGCAACAAATGACGCCTATTCGAGGGGGTACATTTCAGGAATCAAAAAATACCACCGATGATCACAAAAGAAGCGCTTGAAGCATTGCTGCTGGGTCTCGAACAAGACAGGGTAGAAAAAACTACCTCAGTAAACGATGCCAATAAATTTGGTGAGGCTATTTGCTCCTTTGCCAATGACCTGGCTGACCATAAAAAACCAGGCTACCTGATCGTCGGTGCCTACGATAATGGAAGCAAGGCCGGTATGACCATCACCGAACAAAACCTGCAGACGCTGCTTAGTTTTCGCACCGATGGAAGAATTGTGCCTCCTCCATCTTTGGTTGTGGGAAAATTTATTTTTCCCGACGGCGAACTGGCCGTAGTAGAAGTACAACCACATTTTTTACCCCCGGTAAGATTCAACGGCAAGGTCTGTATCCGTGCCGGGATACGCAGAGGCATAGCCAATGAAGCCGATGAGCGCATCCTCATTGAAAAGCGGACAGCCTTTGCCCGCACCTTTGATGTATTACCTTGCAAGGGTAGTAGCCTTACCGATATCAGTCTCGAATTATTCAAATTGCGCTATTTACCGGCTGCGATCGACGCCGACACCCTGAGAGAAAATCACCGGGAGCTCAAAGAGCAGCTGGCTTCTCTCAAATTTTATGATCTCAAAGAAGATTGTCCGACCTACGCAGGAATCTTGATGTTTGGAACAAACCCACGGTTTTTTATTCCCGGAGCCTATGTACAATATGTACGTTTCAAAGGCACTGATGAAGCCAGCGACTTTGACTTCGAACACCGTTTTGATGGTGACCTGACTACACAGTTGGGGCAAATGGATGAGTTTATCAAGGCCAATATTGTAAAGCAGGTATTGCCTGAACTGGGAGGCGAATATATAGCCAACTATCCGCTACGCGCGGTAAGGGAACTATTGTTCAATGCAGTTATCCACAGAGATTATCAATCGAATGCTCCGGTACGCTTTTATGAATTCAGCGATCGGATCGAAATTTCCAACGCTGGTGGATTGTATGGCAAAGCAAACCCGGAGAATTTTCCCAACGAAAACGATTACCGCAATCCGGCGCTTTCAGAAGCTGCCAAAAACCTGGGGTATATCAATGCCTTTAATGTGGGCGTAAAGTCAGCTATGGCTGCACTCAAACGAAATGGAAGTCCTGATCTTGAATTTATTAAAGACCAGGCAAACTCATTTCTGGTGAGGATATTTAAAAGAACATAGTATGAAGACCATCATTTTCTTTAATAACAAAGGAGGTGTTGGAAAAACCACCTTGGTTTACCACACTTCCTGGATGCTGGCTGAGTTGGGATATCGCTGCTTGAGCGTAGATATGGATCCACAGGCCAACCTCACTTCCATGTTCCTGTCAGATGATGAACTTGAGCGTATTTACAGCGCTGAGCTCAATAGGGAAACTATTCTATCAGGTATAAAACCACTTGACAGGGGAATTGGCGACATTGCCCGAGTTAAAATTCATCCCATAGAAGATCGAATGGGCTTGTTGGCCGGAGACCTTGAACTGTCGCTTTTTGAAGATAAATTAAGTGCCAATTGGAGCAAGTGTATAGATGGGGATGAAGCTGCTTTTCGAATAGTATCGTCATTCCACCGGATTATCCAACAAGAGGCCAAAGCGTTTGATGCCGATTTTTGTGTCATTGACGTGGGGCCAAATTTTGGAGCCATCAACAGAGCCACATTGATTTCAGCCGATTTCGTAGTCGTACCAATGGCTGCCGACCTGTTTTCACTTCAAGGATTAAAAAATCTTGGGGAGAGGCTTGGTACCTGGAAAACAGAATGGAAAGACCGCTACAGTAGAAACAAGGCCCAAGATATCCAATTACCCAATGGCGATATCAAACCACTCGGTTATGTAGTGATGCAACACGGGATTAAGGAAAGCCGTCCTGTAAAGTCTTATTTAAAGTGGGCAAATAGGATTCCGAAGGTTTTTAACGAATATGTCTTGCGTCATTCGAATGTCCCTGAAACCAGAGTCGAAAATGATGCAAATTGCCTGGCACTACTCAAACATTATCACAGTCTCATCCCCATGGCTATGGAAGTGCGGAAACCCATTTTTAAATTAAAACCTGCTGATGGCGCTATCGGAGCTCATTATCAGGCTGTCATCAATGCTTTTGACGATTTCAAATCACTGACGAATAGCATAATTCGTAAAGCGACGACCTGATGCATTGTTTCCAGGACCCTAAACTCTTGGAATTACAAACTAAAGCCCTTCCAGGTTTCGAACGAAGCCATCTTTTCCAATAGCCCTAATGCGGGCAAGCAGTTGCTCCGCACCCGACTTTTGAGGAAAAGCACCAACTATGATTTTATAGAGCGTTTTGCCACCGGCTTCACTGATATTTACCAATACAGGCAACCCAAATTGCTTTTTCAATCTTTCTACCTCAACCATAACGTTCCCATAAGAAGCATAAGCTCCTACCTGTACTCCCCAGCCACTGGCAGATTGAGCCTCCACTTCTATCTTGTACAATCCCCCTCCGGAACCCACCTGCTCCTCTACCCTCGCCACTGCTCCAGCCCGGTCTTTCATCCGGATTGCTTCGGCAACAGCCCGGTCTGCATTTACCCTACCATATCCGTATTTGCGCGAATACCCATTGATGTATTCCCCCGGCAACCCAATTTTGTCAGCAGTGCGTTGTAGAATGGCTTTGACTTCTGCTGCTGTCAGTTCCGGATTGACAGACAACATCAAAGCACAGATTCCAGCAACCAGAGGCGTAGCACTTGAGGTTCCACCAAAATGCTTGTAATAATCCCCTCTCGATTTGCCGTCTCTCCAGTATCGAAAAGCTCCCCTCTCCCCGGCACTACCCGGATCCCAACTCGCCCGAGCTGCCGTTATCGGCCAATCTCCATTAGAGGGCGCCACCACTGAAAGTTCCCGACCCCGATTTGAATAATAAGCGTACTCATCCCTGCTCGTGCAAGCTCCCACTGCGATGACATCCGGGTGAGCCGCATAAAAATTCAGGAAGTCATAACTTTCATTGCCGGCAGCAAACAAAACGATACACCCCTTCCCATTCCGCCCTTCCCGAGCCGCTTTCGCTATGGCCTCTTCTTTCCAGAAACTCAGGGTGTATTGGGGATCTGTCGTCCCCCAGCTGCAACTGATGATATCGGCTCCTTTTTGTACACAATAATCGAAAGCCCGCTCGGTAGTCCTCACGCTAAAGTCTATTCCGGCAATAGGCATGAAGCGTGCATTGGGAGCCGCTCCGACAATCCCCCTGCCATTGGAAGCCGCCAATGCGACACTGGCGCAGGGAGTACCATGTACCAACCTTACATCTCCATGTACCAAATAAGGCGAATTGCGCTGTAAATCATAAGGTTGATAAACTTTGTCCTTCAAATCCGGATGGTAAAGATCAAAACCATTGTCGATAACAGCGATGGTAATATTGGACGACCCCAGATTGCCCATTCGATTCCAGGCATCCACCACCTTGGCATCAGCCCCTCGCTTCAAATAACGAGGCGTATCAGGAACCAATCCATCATTATGTAAATGCCATTGTTGGGGCAACAAATCATCTGCCGGCAGCAAGCGCTGATAGGTAGAAAGCGGCATGTCTATATCCGGCTCTGCCAATTTGACCAACGACAACTCCTGCAGGGCATGCGCTACCTTAAAAGGGTTGGGAGAATCCGGTGTCACACAAACTATCACGTGGTACTCAGAACGGCGCTCGATCAACATCAGGTGAAAAGAACGCAGTACAAGCTGTTGTTCCTCCTCACTCACTCCCTCTTCAAAAGAAACAAACAGTTCTCCTGTAGCAATCAAAGGTTTGTCGCTGCCTTCGGCAAAATATACGTGAGTTCCCACTTCTGTCTCCTCCTCGGCGCGTACCTCGTCCAATCTGTCGTCGATGCTCTTTTCTGTGGTTTCTAACCTTACCACCTGAAAACCTCCCAACTGATCCAGTTCTTCCGGGCTGTCACCCGGCAGGTCGGGATTATCCGTCTTTGATTTTCGCCGCAGGCCAACCAGCGATTGACTTTTCCGGAGGATCAATTCTCCCTTACCACTTTTTACGACAAGTTTGCTCATAGGAAACCCAATTTAACCTGTGAAAGATTGCATTCAAGCATATAAGTTACAAAA